>DAIEHU010000182.1:5583-5860 GCA_027353395.1 Desulfobacteraceae bacterium | reverse complement strand
GCTGTCAACTGATGTTATAAATTTTAAGTTTGCTTAAGAGGGAGGGGTGGCTGATCTCAAGCAATTGGGATGCTTTGGTGCGGTTGCCCTTGGTCGCCGCCAGGGCGCGGCGTATCAGATGGGTTTCAAGGATCTCCTTCCCTTCTTTCAGCGAAAAACCATGCAGCATATCATCCATTCTTTCCGCCGTATCTTGAGGGGCTGCATTCCGGATTTCCGGCGGCGTTTTCAACGGGAAATTTTCAGGAACCAGCACTTCCTCCTCAGCCATCACCAT
>DAIEHU010000182.1:0-5573 GCA_027353395.1 Desulfobacteraceae bacterium | reverse complement strand
GACTGACGCCGGTTATCTGCTTTCCCAGCTTCGCATTGAACTGACCGATAAAATGATCACACAATAAGGGAATGTCTTCCAAATGGCCCGCCAATGGCGGCAACCGGATGGGCAGGACATTTAAACGATAGAACAAATCTTCACGGAAATGACCCGCCGCCACCTCTTGCTCCAGATTTTTGGATGTGGCGGCGATCACGCGCGCATCAATCAACCGGCTCTGGGTGTCGCCCACCGGCCGGATTTCATTGTCCTGAAGCACACGCAAAAGTTTCACCTGAAGCGTAAACGGCAGATCCCCCACTTCATCCAGAAAAATCGTACCGCCGTTTGCCGCTTCAAAAAGCCCTTTGTAATTTTTCGTGGCCCCGGTAAACGCACCTTTTCTGTGCCCGAACAGCTCGCTTTCAAGCAACGTTTCCGGTATTCCTCCACAATTTACTGGAATAAATGGTTTTTTTGATCTATTCCCGCTAAAATGCAGACCTCGCGCCACCAGTTCCTTGCCGGTGCCACTGCCGCCGGTAATCAATACCGTGGTATCATAACGGGCGACTTTTTCCGCCAGTTTGAACACGGATTTCATTTCCTTGCTTTTGGCGATCATGTTGCCGAAACTGGACCGTTCCGCCATATCCCTGATCTGCTCTTTTAAAACCGTGTTTTCGCTTTTCAGACGCTCACGTTCATCGGCTTTTTTTAAGGTCAACAAGACTTCATCGGTTTTAAAGGGTTTTGAAATATAATCATAGGCCCCGAGCTTCATGGCTTCCACTGCGGTGTCAATGCCGCCGTAGGCGGACATCATGATTACATTCATATTTTCCAGCCTGTCCGCGGCTGCTCTCAAAAACGCCATGCCATCCATGTTCGGCATGCGGATATCGCAAAAAACAAAATTATAGGAAGTCTCTTCAATTTTTTTCAGCGCTTCCGCTCCGTCCGCCGCAGAATCCACCGAGAACCCGGATTCGGTGAGCAATGCGGTGAGCATATGGCGCATATTTTTTTCATCATCGATGATCAGAATGCGTTTTTCCATCAAGAACCCCTTTCCCCATGTGCAGCGGCAGCGAAACCGTCATGGTTGTTCCCCGCCCAGTTTCGCTCTCCACTGAAATGGTTCCGCCGGTCTGTTCGATAATCATATAACTGACCGACAGCCCGAGACCGGTGCCCTTTCCCGGCTCCTTGGTTGTATAAAACGGATCAAAAATAGCTTCCATGTCCTGTTTTGCAATGCCAGCGCCATTGTCCGTCACCTGCAAGACCAATGCCGGATGACCGGACAGCGCCCTCTGGTCATCACCCCTCACGGACGCTGTCTCAAAAATAATTTTTCCTTTTGCCGCATGGGGCGCCCCATGTATGGCGTCCGCCGCATTGATCACCAGATTCACAAGCACCTGCCGCATCCGGTCGTAATCGGCAAATACCGTATCCGCTTCCGCTGACAGGCGGCATTCAATATCGATATCACTCATGAGCGGCTGATGGGACATGATGGCCGCCACGTCTTTGACAAGATCATGCATTCCGATACATTGCAGGTTGAGTGGCGCGGATCTGGAAAAATCCAGAAGCTGCCGGATGACGCCATGAACACGTTCGATTTCATCTGCCGCACGAAACAGATAATCCTGGGCCGTGTCATCAGTTTTCAGGCCAGGGCGCGATTTCAGCAAATCGATGTATCCCAGGACAATACCGATGGGATTTCCGATCTCATGGGCGATACCCGCCGATAAGCGGCCAATGGAAGCCAGTTTTTCCGCTTTGATGATTTCATCCTGGGCGGTTTTCAGCTCCCGGTTCGCCAGCTCCAACCGATTAAACGCATTCTGGAGCTTTTCCTTGTTCTTTTCAATTTTTTCGATCATCTGGTTCAACGCTTTGGACAGTTGATTGAACTCCTGATATTTTCTGCCGGGCGTGAAGTATAACCGGTCTTTATCCCTGTAATCGTCCGTCATCCTGATAAATTTACGAATCGGCCGGAGCACCAGCCGGGACAACCGATAAGTTCCGATAAACAGGAGCATGAAAAAATTGGCCGCCATGTACCAGCCGATGATTTTTTGCGACTGGCGCAGCAAACGGTAAATATCATCAAGCTGGAAAATCATGGTTTTTACGCCCGAAATACGCCCGCTACCATCTTTGACAGGGTTGGATATCAGGATATACTGGCTTTGACGCCAGAAAACGCCCCAGGTATCGCCGTAAAACTGGGTATGGGGCTCCCTGGTTTGAATCACCTTCGCCATTTCAATATGCAAGGGACGTTTCAAGTCATCTGGAATTACGCCGGAATCATACCCCTTGCCCGCGACTCTATAAAAAGCTGCATATATATACGGAGAACCGAGACGCTGGGTGTCCATGACGCTTTGCCATTGCGAGACATCCACGGCCCCGCCGCCCAGGGGCGGTTCCGGCCATTGGGCCATCAGACGCCTGCCCTGGGCCACCCCGCTCTGAATCAAGTTTTTCTGGATGATATGCATCACCACAAAATAGGACAGCAGCGTGGTTATCAGGAGGATAACCGCAAGGTTGGCGGCGATCTTGAATTTTAAACTGTGCAATGGCACGATGATTTCAACCTGAGATTCCTTAAAGTTGATGCATTTGTCAAAAATATAGAAGAATATTCAGGGATGATCAATGACTTTCAGAGAAGATTGCCGCTATCCGTTCCAGGACCGGCGGGTGGGAATAGTTTAAAAAAACATATAAAGGGTGGGGAGTCAGGTTGGACAGATTATGAATCGCCAGTTTTTTCAATGCGAGGGCGAAGGATTCGGGGTCGGAAGTGGTCATGGCCGCAAACCGGTCAGCGGCGAATTCATTTTTCCGTGAAAAAAACTGCATGAGAATCCCGGTAAAAAATTCAACCGGCGCAACCAAAAACCCGAAAAACACAAGACCGGCGTAAACGGATGGGGTCTTCATATAAAAAGCATCAAACAGCAGCCGCGAAGAGATGAACAAAGACAACAGATACAGCATAACGCCGGTCTGCGCAATCCCGGCGGCCAGCATCCAGAAAACATGTTTCTTTTTATAATGCCCCATTTCATGGGCCAGAATCGCCACCAGTTCGGGAACGGTGTGGTTATCAATCAGCGTGTCATAAAGAACGATCCGTTTATAGCGCCCGAACCCGGTAAAAAACGCATTGGATTTTCTGGAACGCTTTGATCCGTCCATGACAAAAATATTCTGAAGGGAAAAATGGATGGAATCCGCATAGGCCATAATCGCGTTCTTGAGTTCTCCTGGCGGCATGGGCTTGAACTTATTGAATAAAGGCATAATCCAGGTGGGAATCACCAGTTGCATGGCAAGCATGAACACGACAACCCCCAGCCAGCAGATCCACCATGCGCCCGGCCCTGCATATTCAAAAAACGCCAGAACCGAGCCGGTCAGCGCGCCGCCCAGGACAGCGCCCATCAGTGCCCGCTTCGCCATATCGGATATAAACACCTTCCATGTGGTCTTGTTGAATCCGAACCGCTCTTCGATGACAAACGTCGAGTACACCGTAAACGGCAGGGATACGAGCCACTTTAATACGAATAAAAAGCCGATATACAACAAACCGCGGACAACCGGCGGATGGCTTATGGAGCGCACCCATCCGTCAAGCAGCGGAAAGCCTTTGCCTAACATAAGCCCCAGAAACAGAACGATATCCACAACTGAAGCCGCCCATTTGAACCGGGTATTGGCCCGCAGATATTCCTGGGAATCCGCATAACGTCTGGCATCATACCATCCCTGAAACGCTTCGGGCAAGTCTTTGGAAAGCCGCTTGAGATTCAGGACATCAGCGATTAAATGGAGCAAAAAATCCCCCATCACCGCAAGCAGAATGATTACGCCGATCACATTCATAAATTTCACCTGTCTGCTTCTACCTTTGCTCCGTTAAAAAATCAACCCTTCAAATATCCTGAAAACAATGAAAAACTTGACAACAGGGATAAAAATCGCTTATGAATACATCCAGATAACAGGACTGGCAAGGCGCCTGCCAATTCATCGCACCGCGCCAACCGGTTCATTTTGACTAATCCACAATCAATCACAGGGGTATGGAATGATAGTCAAAAATTCTTCCCGCAATGCACGTCTCATCCGCATTTTTATTTTCTGTCTGCTGCTTATGCCTTGCGCCGCAGGCGCCGCGATTGAAGATCACATTACAAAAACGGAATCCGGATTCTATTACACGATTCAGAAAGGGGACACATTGTGGGATCTTTCCCGGCACTTCTCCGATTCTCCCTGGGTCTGGCCGGATTTGTGGAGCCGCAACAATCCCCAGATTTTAAACCCCCACCGGATTTATCCCGGCCAGAGAATTCAGATATACAAGAAAGACTGGGAAGGCGCCGAGAAAACGCTCCGGCCGCAACCACCGGCGACTCCCATAAAAACAGCAGAGAAAGCCGTTCATCCCCTGTTTTCAGAAATCGACCGGGTCGGGTTTATCCGGAAAACAGAAGAGTCCCATTATGGGACCATTTTCAAAAGCAAGGATGATATTGAGCTGATCGATCAAGGGACGCTGGTTTATATTTATCCCGAGCCCGGCGCTCCGGCCTTGGTGGTTGGCGGCAAATATACCACTTTCAGAACATTTGACCGCATCGCAGACCCTGAAACCAAAAAAATTATCGGTGTTCAGCATCTGCTGACCGGTGTTGTCGAAATCACAGAAGTGAAACCGGATTTCGCCGTCGGAAATGTCATCGCCGCCTATCGGGCGATTGAGATCAATGACCGCCTCATGCCGTACATTCAAAGAGATGACAATATTCCTGCGCGGCCCGGAATTGCGGGGCTGTCCGGCAGGGTCATCAAGCCTGAAGAGGATGAGGTTCTGATCGGTAGCAACGCGATTGTTTTTATTAACAAAGGGGGAAATGACGGCATTGAACCCGGCCAGCAATATTCCATTTTCTTTCAGGAATCCGCCAGACCGGACCCCGATGATGTCAAACAGGTCAACCTGACGCCTCTATATATAGGCGACCTGGTGGTTCTCCATACGGAGCCGACAACATCCACGGTGCTTGTGACCAAATCAATGCAGCGGATCAAACCTGGCGATATCGTCACCACGCTGGCGGCAAAATAATTACAACTTATTCCAATTCCAAATCAAAGATGATATCAAGGCGGCGAGGATTGAGGCGACGAAGGCTTACAGTTAGTACGTTGAGAAGCCGAATACGAGTTTGATTTCATTCCCCGGCATCCCGGAATTCCTTCTGAAATGCCGGGGAATTTCTATTCTAAATCACCGGATCATATTTCAAGCCGTCATTCATTTTCCCAAGTCACCCGCAGCACTTCTTCACGGGTGGTGACCCCGTCGAGCAGTTTCTGAATGGCGTTATCCCGCAGCGTCACCAGACCTTCCTTGAGCGCAACATCCCGCAGCATCGCCAGGTCCGTGTCCCTGGTGGTGATCTTCCGCAGGTTTTTTGTATATGGCAGGGCTTCAAAAATGGCAATCCGGCCATAGTATCCCGTGCCCCGGCACTGGGCGCAGCCTG
>DAIEHU010000181.1 GCA_027353395.1 Desulfobacteraceae bacterium | reverse complement strand
GAACCCGCCTGCATCAGGCCGCTCGCGTACTGCCGGGCCTTATCCGTGACGTCATGATGATAGGAACGAAAATGTTCGCTGAAATTTTTCACAAACGATACAAATCGTCGCCCTACGTCGGCCAGGGCCAACTTAGGGGTGGCATTTGCTGTTCTCCTTGGGTTACGGTTCTTTTTCTCTCTTCGGGGTCGTTTTCATGTCAAAAACTATAGTTAATTCAGTAAGTAATTGCAAGAAAATAATGATTACAAAGTCAAAATAAAGAAAAACAAGAATACGGGAATTTTTCCCGGTGGTCATACAATGCGCCAATCCGTCTACCATTCCGGATTCTCGGTGGAATCATCTCGCTGCTATTCCTCTCATGGAGTATCTTCGCCATCGTCTCAGGTTTGGCGTTTGACTCTGTGGGGTGGAGGACAGTCATCCCTCCACTGGGTTTCGGCTTGCTGTTTGGCATTGCGGCAATCAAGGGCCGCGTTCCTGAATGGCTGATCAAGGATAAAAAATGACCTGCGAACCAAAGCCTGCACTTTACCGGCGCGAAGCGCGCCGGTAAAGTGCAGGCGTCCCGTTATCTTTGAGGAGACTATAATGAAGCGAATATTCTCCGTGCTCATATGTTTCTCGATTTTTTGTGAATCTGTCAGTTGGGCAAAGGATATGGAAAAGGTTGTAGATCCTTACAGGGAAGAGAAGTTCTCGTGTGCCGGAAAGCCTGATGGGAAGCTCCAACAAAACAGTTCTGGATATGGCAAGTTCAGGATTCGTGCAGACCTCAACTTCGACGGAAAAGAAGATCTGATACTTACACAGGACGATGGCTCAGGATGTGGAAATGGATACTGTGAAGTTGTCATTTTCATTAGGCAAGCCGATAATGCTTATTTGAAAGAAGAATTTGGCCTTCATCCTCTGGCCGCAAATCTTCAGAAAATTAAGCAAGGAGAAGGCAGATTGACTGTCTTTTGGCATTTAAGTTCATCTGATGGTGAGTTGGCATCTTATAGAATTACTTCAAAATCAGTTGCCAAAATGAATTCAAAAATTATTCATCCCTCTGAATCAGCTCATGATCGGAAATTGTATGAATCATTATTCGGTGACAGTTCGAGACTCAGATCGGAATTTGCCAGATGCAAAAATGGCAAACTTGAATGGACTGATACGTGGTGAGATTTACTAATAGATAACAATCGGGTGCTGATAGTTCCGCTTTGCTCCACAGCAGCCCCTTAAGCCGTTAGACGAGTTCGAATAGCCTCAACCGTGAAGAATGGTAATTAAAAATGATATCTCAGGAACAAATCAATCAAATCGTAAAAACCATTGTCGCGGGATATTCCCCGCAAGAAATTATCCTGTTTGGCTCATACGCTTCCGGCACCCCGTCCAGAGACAGCGATATTGATCTGCTGGTGATCAAAGATGACCATTTGTCGAAAATCGAGCGCAACCGGGCCGTCAGACATGCGGAATGAGCCAATCGCCGGGTAAGAAACCCGTCCTACTAAATGTAAAGAACGCCCCTATCGGTTCCCGGAAAGCCGGATGCTACCAGTCGATGGGGAAATAATCCTTTAAAAATTTGCCGCACCAGTGTTTGCCCGTCAGAATGCCGTGAAAAAACGGATCACAGACCCTTGCCGCCCCGTCCACAATATCCAGGGGCGGCTGGAAATCATGGCATTCCTGTTTATGCCGGGCCAGAATGGCCGGATCCTCATCCGTGACCCAGCCGGTGTCAACGGAATTCATGAAAATCCCGTATTTGGCGAGATCCTCGGCCGCGGTATGGGTGAGCATGTTCAGGGATGCCTTGGCCATATTGGTATGGGGATGGCGGCTGCCCTTCTTAAACCGCAGGAATTTGCCTTCCATGGCGGACACATTCACAATATGTTTCTGCCCGGTGTAATCCCGTTTCATCAGATTCGCCAGCCGGTTACACAGGACAAAGGGGGCCACGGCATTGACGAGCTGGATCTCCAGCATTTCCGAGGTCTGGATCTCTCCCAGCCGCAGCCGCCAGGAATTGGTCTTCCGAAGGTCCACCTGCTGGAGGTCGGCATCGAGTTTTTCCGCCGGAAAGTCGCCGGGCACATCCAGGCAGTGGTCATAGGAATAGGGGATCTGGGACAGTTGGGCGGACATGCGTAAGCCCACGCCGGGGGCCGTGCCGTTCCAGGTGACGGGCAAGGCCTTTTCCCTGCCCACATTCTCGATACTCGCATCGTCTGCCAGCCCGTATTCCAGCCGAGAGATGCAAGCCTGGTATTGCCCCAGAAGGGCTTGGGCATTCATGGGCAAGTCCGCCGCCGCCCTGGTTTCATTCTCCATGAGATGGGCATAAAATCCGGGCGGCCGCCGGACCGTCTGGGCGGCATTGTTGATGAGGATGTCCAGACGACCGTAGGTATCCTTAAAATAATCGGTAAACAGCTCCACGCTGGGGATGTGGCGCAGATCCAGCCCGAAAATCTGGAGCCGGTGGCCCCAGCTGGAAAAATCCGGCTCCTTTGAAAATCGCAGGGCCGAATCCTTGGGGAACCGGGTGGTGGCAACCACCGTTGCCCCGGCCCGGAGCATCATCAGGGTGGCCTGATAGCCGATTTTCAAGCGGGAGCCGGTTATCAAAGCCACCTGCCCCGCCAGTGATGCGGTCTGGAAGCGTTTCTGATAATTGAATTCCGCGCATTCCGGGCACATGGCGTCGTAAAACCGATGGAGCTGCGTAAATTCGGCCTTGCACACATAACAGTTGCGCGGCGATTCCAGCCTGTTTGCGGTATGTTCACCTTCAGCCGACTTTTCAGCTTCAGGCGCGGCCCAGGAAATCTGCCGGGGAACGATAAAAACCGCAGCTTCCCTGGCCCTGCGGATGCCGGTGGCCGCCCGTAGCCCCCGCTCTTTTTCCACAACAGCCCTCCGACTTTGCTTCTTTTTATCCTTATTGCGCTTTTTAATTTCTTTCCGGTCGGGCCGGGATATTTTTCCGGCGGCAGTGATGAGAGCGATCCGCTCGGGTTCCGGCAGAAGCGCCAGAAGTTCGGATTGGTCCGCAATCTTTTCCAGAATGGGAAGACATCCCCGTATGGCCGCCAGGGTTTCCTGCTTGTCGTCCATTTTCGGATCCGGTTTTGGGTATGGGTTGATGCGATTCACCGTTTTTATATCCTTGTTGCGGCCGAAAAGCCTGTTTGACCATGTTTTAAAAGAACGGATTTATTACAGATATCCGGTGAATTTGTCAATCAAACTTATAAAGGGGATTGACCCGGCAGATATGTCTCAGAACATGCTGATAAAGAGGGCGATATTGAGTATCGTGACGATTCCCCCGATACCATAAAGAATCACGTTCGATAATGAAGAATTTTTGTAACGGCCCATGACTTGCTCGGAGGAAGTTAAGTACACTTGTAAAAAGATTGTAAACGGCAGTTGAATGCTCAACATCATCTGTGAAATGAGCAGACCTTGAAACGGATTAGAGACTAAAAATACGATTCCCACAGCAGTCACCAGGGATATGGCGACCCCTAACCGGGAATGGTTATCCTTTATGTCGTAAGGTTCCTGGAACATGCCTGCAAAAATACTTCCTGCCGCCATTCCCGACGTAATGGTGGACGCAATGCCCGCAAACAACAGGGCTGTCGCAAAGACGATGGCCGCATGATGACCGAGCAAAGGAGATAATAACACATTGGCCTGCTGAAGCTCGGAAACAGAAATTTTCGTTGTAAAAAAAGTCGCCGCCGCCAGAAGAATCATCGCGCTGTTAATCGCCCAGCCAACCAGCATGGAAAACAGGGTGTCAAAAAACTCGTATTTTAATTGTTTTTTTATTACGGACGCATCTTTCAGGTTCCACTGCCGGCTTTGAATAATCTCGGAATGCAGAAACAGGTTGTGGGGCATCACCACAGCGCCCAGGACGCTCATAATCACCATCATGGAGCCTTCCGGGAATGATGGGATCACCCATCCGCCAATGGCGCGGTTCCAATCTATCGTGACCAAGGAAAGCTCATAGAGGAAAGACAATCCAATGGCTGAAACAAATGCGATTATCCATTTTTCAATCATTTTATAGGAATTGGTATAGAGCATGATCATCACAAACAAGGCCACCAAAATCGCCCCGGCGATGATGGGTATGCCGAACAACATATGGAGGGCGATCGCCCCCCCCAGGATCTCGGCCAATGAAGTTGAAATGGAGGCGAGCATGGCGGATGAAAGGATCAGGTTTGCGTAGCGGGGTTTGAGGTGCAGAGCGGCTGCTTCGGAAAGGCACAGGCCCGTGGCAATGCCCAGATGCGCCACATTGTGCTGCAATACGATGAGCATGATGGTCGACAGGGTCACCATCCACAACAGCGCATATCCGTAATCGGCGCCTGCCGCCAAATTCGAGGCCCAATTTCCAGGGTCAATAAACCCCACCGTGACCAATAAGCCCGGACCGATAAATCTCAAGATGTCCAAACCGCCATATCGCGGCGTGTAATCCCGGCGGTCTATATCTTTCAAGAAATTCAATGGCTTTTCCATGCGAGCCCGAAATAAAGAAATTACTTATCCGCAATTATTTGAATGACGCCGGACCCGTATTCCAGCCGGGAGATACAGGCCTGACAGCCGGTCGGGCCGGGATATTTTTCCGGCGGCAGTGATCCGGGCGATCCGCCCGGGTTTCGGCAGGAACGTCTGTTTGGCCGTGTTTTAAAATAAGGAATTTATTATAGATATCCGATGAATTTGTCAATCAAACTTATAAGGGGGGTTGGCGCGCCTGCCGTGTCGCGGGGACACACTGAAATATTATAAGCGGGTTTCTTTTGTTACTTTTCTTTACCCGCCAAAGAAAAGTAAATAAGGACAAGGAGTTGTCGATGATAAGCGTTGAGGATTAAAGGCCAGGCTGCTTATATTTGGGGTATCTGAATTTAAAAGTTATTAAAATACTTAAGGACGCCCCCATTTTCCCTTGTTCCGTACCATCGGCCATTTCTGATCTCCTTTTCTTGGTGGGCAAGAAAAGTAGCAAAAGAACCCAGCCCCGCGCCGCTTCTTTCCCTGACAGTCTGTTTTCCGTGGCGGGGGAAAAACTCGCTTTGTGATCGGCGCTTCCTGATTCAGGCATTAATTCAAGGCGTTCAAGTGTCAGGGATTTTGTTATTTAGCCGCTCAGACAGTTTCCCCCTTCTTCCACGAAAAACAGCCCATCAGGGACGCAGCGCGATGGGCAAAAACCCTTCGACGTAGAAATCGGAGCACCGGTTTTGAAAGTGTTTTGACGATGCCGGACTGTCCGGTTGCCCGGACAGTTGAACGTATCCTCACCGGATTGACGGCATTTCAACCTTCATCTGATTTAGGTACATATTTTTATATGATTTTTTGCTCAATTTGAGTTTCTTACCCGACATTGAAAAGATTCGGGTCAAAAGACAACAATCTTTCGCCGCTGGGGAGCCCATTGCGATGCGGCCGCGGGCCTGACGGTTTCCGTGGATCACGTGGGCAAACTGTCTGAGCGGATAGAAGTCGACAAATCTGCCGGTGACGATAAACAGGATCGGCCAAACCGATCCCGGCATTCCATTACATAAAGCGAGTTTTTGCCCACGCCACGGAAACCGTCAGGTCCGGGGAGCTTTCCGCAGCGCGGGGCTGGGTTCTTTTGTTACTTTTCTTGCCCACCAAGAAAAGTAAATCAGAAAAGCCGGTAAATGATTAAAACTCCTCTTGTTCTTCGAACACTGGCAATTCTTGCCAGTGCCACCCGCGATTAAAACAAAAACAGCGCTTAAAAGAAGAATCGACTCCGCTTAAAGCACTGTTATCCTTGGA
>DAIEHU010000180.1 GCA_027353395.1 Desulfobacteraceae bacterium | reverse complement strand
AATTATCTGGACCCCGGCCTGCGCCGGGGCGACGGCTTTTTACGATTGCATCAATTATTTTTAAAAGTAAGAAAACCGCATACCTTTCTTTCCTAAAAGCACTTAAAGCTCCGGCTTCAACACCAGAAAATACAAATTTCCCGGCTTCTTCATGTATCCGGCGGCAAATTCCGCATAATCCCCGTTTCCCCAGAAAATATCCGCCCTTCCCGGCCCCTTGATGGCGCTTCCGGTATCCTGATTCACCACAAACCGCGAAAACGGAACCCAGGATCGCACCCCGCCGGAAGCGTCCGCAACGGGCTTTTCACTAACGATAAACCCGAGCGCGCCCGGCGGGGCGATCTGCCGGTCCAGCGCCACGGACCGGCCCGGCGTCAGCTCAATATTTAAACATCCCACAGGCCCGGTTTCCCGGGTTTCAAAAAACACATACCGGGGATTATAATTCAGAATCTCCGAAACTTCTTCAGGATGGGCCAAAAGATAGGCTTTGATGGATTGCATGGAGACTTCTTCTTTTTTTATTTTTTTATGTTCAATCAAATACCCGCCGATACCCCGGAAAGGATGGCCGTTGGAGATGACATAATGTACGTTCAGCATCGCCCCGTCCGTCAGCCGGATTTTTCCGGAGCCCTGGATCTGAAGAAAAAACAGGGCCAGCCGGTCATCCACCCAGACAATGGGCGACAGATGACCAGACAGCACGCCGGTATTCTCAATCTGGCCTCGAGTGTAATACGGCGTCAGATTTCCGCCCACAAGCCTGCCGACTCCGGTTTTTTCAGCACACCCGCCGGAAAAATCCGAAAGATTGAAGGTGACCAGATCATCCGGCCGGGGATAGACCGGGTAGCGGTAAGTCTCCGTCCGGACCCGGCTGCCGTTTAACAGCGGCTCATAATAACCGGTGAACAGCACAGGGACCGGCTCACTGTGTTTTGTAAACGCATACACATGATAAATCCGGTCAATAAACGCGCTCAGTTCCGCAGGCGCTGGCTTTGTCTTTATAAACGCCTGAAACTGTTCCAGGGACCGGATCAGGTGGGATGCCGGATAGGCTGTTTCGCCAAAACTGATCATTTTGGATGCCGGAAGTTTCCGGTAATAACCGAGGCTGCCGTCAATGGCCGCCGCCAGATCATCATAATTCAAATCATCCGAAAACGCAGGGATGCTGGGTGCCGCAACCATTTCAATGGCCGGTTTCCTGGCGAGGGGGTGCCCGGCACCGCCCAGGACCGCGCACCCGGATACAAACAGGCTTATCACGCCAACCGCACAGAAAAACACGGATGCGCGCCGGATGAAGCAGACATATTTAAAAAATCGGTTCCCGGAAGTTGTCATGACAAAACCCCTTATTGCCTGATGCGGTTTATGGTCAACCGCTGACAGCGCTTTTCTTAAGTTAAACCGTAATTTTTTCATTTTATATGCGGCCGTTAATCCGCCGGCCGGACATAAACACCGCTCTTACCGCCGGATTTCTCTATCAGGGCGATATTGGATATGACCATTGTCCGGTCATGGGATTTGCACATGTCATAAATGGTGAGCGCAGCCACGCTCGCCGCGACCAGGGCCTCCATCTCCACCCCGGTGCGGTCAAAAATCCGAACGCTGGCGGAAATCCGGATGGCGTGGCTTTGTTCATCCGGGAAAAAATTCACCTGCACATGGGAGATGTTTAAAGGATGGCTCATGGGAATCAGATCCCATGTTTTTTTGGCGGCCATGATCCCCGCGATTCTGGCGGTCTCAAGAACATTGCCCTTGCGCGCCGTATTATCATTCACTTTGCGAAAAGTTTCCGGACTCATGGTAATGCTTGCCCCGGCCACGGCCACCCGGTCAGTGGGCGCTTTGCCGCTGACATCCACCATCCGCACCCGGCCCTGTTCATCCATATGGGTAAATTCGGACATTGTCTCTCTCCTGCCTGTAAAATCAGACAAAAAACTCCGTTTTCCGGGTCACGGTCTGCTTCACCGCATTTAGGGTGCGTTCCAGAACCCTGATGACCGTATCCCGGATATCGCCGGCCACCACCAGGACCATGACATCCTCCCCCACGGACAACCGCCTGTCTTCGGCGATTTCAATGATGATATCGACAATTCCCGGCGTCCGGCGCTCCGTATCCAGAATCCGGCGCAACTGGTCATGGTCAACGGAGACCCTCAACCCGGAAACCGCGCGGCCATCCCGGGATGTCCCCCGGACCACGCCGTTATGCGCGAGAATCATGCCGGCCTTGTCAAAATCCGGCCGCTGTTTGATCTGATTGATAATCCCCTGAATGTCCATGTTATTTTTCCTTTGCATATCTTTCCGGGTACAGGATTGCGGCCCCATGCCCGCCGGACGGATGATGGCCGGCCAGCCAATCCTTGGCTTTGGCGTAATCTTCACGTGTGTTGATATTAAAAAAAGAGACAAGCTCCGGATCGATCTCTCTCAAAATCGGCTCCGGGATTTTTTTTACCCTGACTTTCCGGAACATATGCTTGATTTGAAATATTTCTTCCCGGATCTGCCGCTCCATCAGAGACAGGCAGGTTTTGGAATAGGCCGCGCAAAGCTGCTCCGTGCCGTTTGCCGTTTGCGGAACCACCACGGCGGCCCCAGGTTCAATGGCTGAGACCACGGTTTCCACCATTTCTTTCTTCAGAAAAGGGGTGTCGCAGGCGGAAACAAATATAAACGGATTCTTTGCGTAAAACAGGCCCGAATAGATTCCGGTCAAAGAGCTCCGGACCGGATAGACATCGGTGACGATGGTCACATCCCAGCCGAGATAATCCATCGGCTGGTTGGTCACCAGAATGATTTCATCAAAAACGGGCTTGAAAACCCCATATATATTATCAATAATCCGGCGTTCCCCGATATCGATAAACGCCTTGTTGCAACCGGAAAACCGGCTGTTTAAACCACCGGCGAGAATCACGCCGGCGCATGAGGGCGCGTTGGCTGTTTTTGTCATAAAAGTGAGAGCTTGTGTTCTGTCGAGTTCCGGATAACCGGTCAATTTTAAAAATCAGCGCCGTCAGATTAAGAGAAATTGAAATCAAAATCAAGACGGTTTGCAAATAATCAGGCCGCCATGTTCGCCCGCCATTTGGCTTGCGCCCGCCATTTGAATAAACCTTGATATTTTTTTCTCCCATAGTATACACTGACACCGTTCTGGCTGGCACAGCCCCTTTTATCGAAAAGGGACTGCTTGCTTTCACGCGACCAACCCATTAAACAGACAAGGGACGAGAACGGCATGAGCAATATTCACATGGCCATGGATGCGATGGAAATGGAACGCATTGTCAAAAAAATGGCGCGGGACATTATCATCGCCCACAGACGTATGGACCATCTGGCGCTGATCGGGATTTACACCCGCGGGGTGTTTCTCGCGAACCGCATAAAGAACCAGATAAACCAGCAGAACGGCGTACTCCTGCCTGTGGGGTCCGTGGATATCAATCTCTACCGGGACGACTGGACCCGTGTTGGCGCGCATCCGGTTGTCAGAAAAAGCGATATTTCCTTTAACATTGACGAGATGCAGATCATTTTGATTGATGATGTCCTGTTTACCGGCAGAACCGTGAGGGCCGCCATGGATGCGCTCATGGACTTCGGACGACCGGCGCGTATTGAACTGGCGGTATTTATTGACCGGGGGCACAGGGAGCTGCCAATCCATGCCGATTATATCGGCCAAACCATTACGACCCGGTCCAATGAAGCGGTCAACGTGCTGCTGACGGAAACTGACGGCGAGGACCGGGTGGATATTCTTCCGGAAAAATAACATGGGACATACGGAACACAAAAAAAATGCGTTGAAAAAACTGAGCGTCGGAATTATGACGGTTTCAAGCACCCGCACGCTGGCGGATGACGAGAGCGGCCAGTGGATGAAAAAGCAGGCGGAGAAAGAAGGCCATGAAGTGGTGGTTCACCGGATTGCCGGGGATGACCGGGGCCTGATCGAGCGGGCTGTATGGGAGATCATCACTGACCGGAACCCGGATATCCTTCTGATCACCGGCGGTACCGGCCTGACCCCGTCGGATGTGACCATTGAAGCGGTGCGGCCCTTGTTCACAAAAGAACTGACGGCCTTCGCAACCGTGTTCGCCCTGCTCAGTTTTGAAAAGATTGATTCATCCGCCATTATGTCCCGCGCCACCGCAGGAGTCATAAATAAAACCACCGTGTTCTGCCTTCCCGGAAGCCTGAACGCCTGCAAGCTGGCCTGCAAGGCGCTGATCTTCCCGGAAGCCGGACATATCGCGGCCCATGTCCGCATGAACTAATCGCATATTTCACAGAGGATATTATATTATGTTTGGTATCGGAATGCCGGAATTAATTGTTATACTGGTGATCGCGCTGCTCGTTATCGGCCCAAATAAGCTGCCGGATCTCGCCAAATCCCTTGGCCGCGCCATCAATGAATTTAAAAAAGCCACACGGGAATTCAAGGAGTCCATGGATGTGGACGACGACATACAGGCCCTTAAAAAACCGTTCAAAGAAATCAACGGCGACCTGAAGGGCGCATTAAAGACGCCGATTCCGGAGCCGGCATCCAGACAGGAAGGTGGAAACGCCACGATGGAAAGCGGACAACAGGCAGCGGAACCGGATATGGCCGAGCCTGTCCGCCCTTCATCCAATCCCGCGGCGACCCCGGAATCAGACCCGCGCACCGGTATAAATAAGCATGAATAACGAAGAAAAGCTTCCGTTCACCTCTCATCTGGAGGAACTTCGCAAACGCCTGATCCGCTGCTGCATTGCTATCGCGATCGGATTTTCGATTTCGTATGCGTTTAAAGAAAGAATCTTTGACATTCTCACCCGCCCGCTGATTCAGGCGATGGCCCCTGGTGGAAAGCTGATATACACCGGCATATCGGAAGCATTTTTTACGCTTCTGAAAGTGTCGCTTCTCTCCGGCATCCTTCTGGCGGTGCCGGTAATTGTATTTGAATTCTGGATGTTTGTGGCGCCTGGATTGTACCGGAATGAGCGCAAACTGATTCTGCCCATCGTCTTTCTATCGTCTGTTTTCTTTCTTGGTGGCGCGCTCTTTGGTTATTTTGTGGTGTTTCCTGTTGGGTTCAAGTATCTGCTGGGTTTTACCACGGACACGATCCAGCCGTTTCCATCAATGAAGGAATATCTCAGTCTTGTCTCAACCATGCTGCTTGCTTTTGGATGTGTATTTGAATTGCCGATGGTCATTACTTTTCTTGCCCGCCTTGGGCTTGTTTCCGTTGGCTTTCTGAAAACCAACCGGAAATACGCCATATTAATTTTTTTTATCGTCGCCGCTATTTTAACCCCGACCCCGGATGTGGTCTCGCAGACCATGTTGGCCGTGCCCCTGATGGCGCTTTATGAAATCAGCATTCTCGGCGCCCGCCTGTTTGGCAAAAAATCCGCTGCTGCTCTTCCGGAAGACGCCCCGCCGGCATAACTGGATTCGGTCACAATGAAATTATATGAACACTTCCGGGGGCGGTCAGCTTTTTTTAAAAAAATTTAACAAGTTTCTTTTGTATTTTAAGCCTGAATACGCTTAAACATAAATTTTTAAAAACAATAAGGAGGTATTATGAAAAATAAAACCCTTATCCCGATCTATCTACTCATATCCTTCCTGCTGATATCATTCCTATCCGCATGCGCCGCACGCCAGCCGGCGCCAGCCCCTGAGATGAAACCCTCATCTGAAGAAAATTCAGCGGCTGCCTCCGCACCCAAACCGGCGGATCCGGCCAGCCCCGGCCAGTCAGCAAAGATACCCGCCACCGCCGTTACTACCGGATGGCCTGCTGCGTTTGTTCCGGAGCCCGTATATGAATTC
>DAIEHU010000017.1 GCA_027353395.1 Desulfobacteraceae bacterium | reverse complement strand
TTGAACTCGCAGGAAGTCCGCTCACGCTGATCGTTACTCCGGACAACCCAACGCCGCCAAACAACACTGTCCCCGATATGATGACAGGAGATGCCGCAGCCTCATAACATCCCATGTCCCAAGCCGCGCCTTGGGGCCGGAAGCAGGGAGATGTCACAGGATGATCTATATCGCCGCAAACGGTGGAATGGCCTGAAGGAATGGCGTCTATGCACGGGGACGTGGCCGCAAGATGATAGTCTCCGGTCGAAGCAGACACATAACCGGGAGCAGCCGTTGGGGGTAAATCATTAGCGCCCGGGGTACAGCCATAATAATTATAAAGAAGATTCCCATAAACATCATTATAATTGATGGCATTGATGGCCAGGGTGCCGCCATTATTGTAAATCCCTTTTTCAGCAAAATTGGTGATGATATTGTATTTAATATCAGGCGTGGCCGCGCCTTCAATATAAACGCCATTAAGCAACCCGTTGTCGATGGTGTTATGATAAACAAGCGGGGAAACGGCGTAAGTGGTCGTATATGCGATATCTATGCCATCATTGATGCCCGGCTGGCCCGATCCGCGATAAATGAGATTGTTGATAAGACTTGGCGCGACGTCCCCATAACTATAGCCCTCGACCCTGATGCCGATCGTGTTATTCGGCATGGTATTGCGCTGAATCAGCACATCCGCGTTATTGGTCCATACCCCATAGGCTCCGCCATCGCTGACGTGACCAAAAATTTCATTTCCCTCGACATTGTTGCCGGTTCCCGCGCCATCGACTTTAACGCCGATGCCCTGGGGATAAGCGGTGTCCGACACGGATGCGTTGATCCGGTTATACATAATCTGGTTACCGTTTGCCGGATAACCTGTACCCCCATAAACCCAGACACCGACACCCGGCACATCCAGTCTGCCGTTGTCATGAATGGATGCGCTGTTGTTCCGGACCTCGTTATAACTGCTATTGGCGATATAAACCCCCGCATCGCCGTTATGAAAAATATTGCACCCTTTCATGACCATATTATACTGGCTGGGCGAGTATAACGGATAGGAACTCATGCCGATATAGACACCATAAGCGCTGTTGTTGTGAATGCTGCAGGCCGACACCTCGCAATAGGTCGCCCCCTGCATCTTCACGGCCGAACCGCCGCCATAAGACATCGGATCAACAAAATTCCGTATGGACATATCCCGGATGACGACATGATTCGCAAGGTTAATATTAAAACCATCCGTCCAGTAATTGGAATACGGGCTGCATGGCGTGCCGTCGACAATCGTCACATCCACGCCAGAGCCGACAATGGTCAGATAATTCTGGGTAATGCCGAGGGCCTTATTGGGCTCGTGGCTGTCCGTGCAACAGCTTGCCGAATAAACCCCGGGCAGCACCTGAAGCACATAAGAGGTGGATGCCGTGCCGGGAGATCCATTATTGATGTGATCAACGGCAAGATGCAGATTCTGCCAGGGGGATGTGTCCGTGCCCAGGCCGAGGGAAGGGGCGCTCGCATCCACATAATATTTAGTGTCTGATGAAGAACTGTTATTGGGGTTGGACGGGCCATATGCGGGGAAAGAAGCGGAACTGTTCGGATCAGTGGCTCTGGCGACTTCCTCCCCGTCAGTATAACCATCGCCATCGGTATCGCTGTTATCCGGATTGGTGCGAGAAACCGTAACCTCATAATTATACGTCAGCCCGTCGCCGTCCGCGTCATCAAGTTTTTCATAAGCGCCCATGTCATAAACACCGCCGTTGGCGATACCGTTAATATCAATGAAACGGGGATGCCCCAGCAGATCATTGGTTACCGGATCTCCGGCAGTATCCGGAATGGCGTCAATGCAGACAGACCCGAACAAAAGCTGATAATCCCCGCTCGAAGGATTGTACGCCGGATCAACATTCTTATCATTCAACCCTGACACCACGCCTGAATAGGGAACGGCATTGTTCCACACATCGTTATAATCAATGATAATCCCGCCAATATCGGCGTTGGCGTTGTTTATGCCGTAACCGCCGGTGCCGCTGAAATTGGTGATAATATTATATTGGATTACCGGAGCAATGGAAGATGAAAGCGGGATTATCTCTTGAATCGATATCCCCGAAGCAGAAGTTTGATACCCTGCGTCAATGGTGTTGTGAAATATTTCCGGGATACCCCCGACGCTATAGCCCGAAACCTTGATGCCGCTTGCTGCGCAATCGTGAATCACGTTATTTTCAATCCGCGGAGAAACAGCGGTCCCCGTGGACGAGATGGAAATACCGGTCTGGGTCATATTGGAAATGATATTACGCCGAATGACCGGACTCTGGTTCTGGGCCTCGATGCCAGCCGTAAACCCGACAATCTTGAACCCTTCCACCGTGACGCCCGGCGCCGAAACCTGAAATCCGGTGACCCAAAGACCGCCTCCATAGCCATTGATCGCCGGCCAGCATTCCCCGATGACATGCACATTGGGAATCGCCATTGCCAACTGGGTGTCAACCACTTCGGAGTAGCGGTCATAAGTTCCCGGCATGACGTGCAGGACAGCCCCATCGGAAACCGCACCGAAAGCATGGTGCAGGGTCCGCCAGGGCGCGGCCTGGGAACCGTCGTTGGTATCCAGGCCGCTGTTGATGTCAACATAATATTCCACGCCAGCGCTGATTGCCGGAACCGCCCCCATGCACACAATGGCCATGACCAGGCATGGCATCGCCATCAGCCAATATAACCCCAATCTATATTTATGCGCGCCCATACACTCCCTCCCCTGCCTGCCCCCCAGGCGTAAATTACTTCATGCAATGTGAACCGCATCTTGGCTATGAACTAACATGTTTATTTATTTACAATTACCGATTTTAATCATTACGGCGTTCCTGGGAAATCCGGCAATTCCTGTTTTTGAATATCTTCAAACCGCTGATGCATAATTATGGTCTGTTTATCCCGGATATCCTCATCCTTCAGCAGGGAAGTCCAGTCCGCCAAAAAATTTGTCAACCGCGGCATGTCATCCCGGAAGCGGCCGACATCCGGATTGATCAGGTCTTCCCTGTCCACCATCAGGCCGCCGTAACCGGAAAAGGTTTCCGTCCGGGACGCTTCCGGCCATTTGCCGGTCACGGGTTCATGATCGCCCGGCGCGGGTTGAAATTTAAATTCGCGCATGAGCCGGTCAACCTCGTCAATCTGAATCTTCCGCACCGCTCCCGGCGGCATCCCCAAAGGCACGGTGACCTGTTCAAAATCCCTCAAAACCACCGGAGCCGCGTCAAGGGCCGCCAGACTCAAGACTTCCAGCTCGGTATCGGCCAGGGTGGTGATCTCGGTGGCTGATTCATCCGCCGCAATGATGAAATCCGATCCGCGGACACCGGCCACGGAAGTGGCGGTCTTGATTTTGAACTCGGAACGCCGGGCTTCCACAAAGGATTTCACCACAAACCGGGATTTGCCCTTGATCATGTTGATAAACATCGTCCGGGTGGTCTTTTCCGGCGCATACACGCTTTTGGCGATCACCATCCGGGATTCCGGAGACAGGGTCACGAAACTGCCATCCGCCAGATGAAAGGCGACGTGGCCATCCGCCAAAGTGATCACCGCGTCGTTTTCAAACAAGTCAATCCCTGCCCTGGCCCGGTATCCCTTGAAGCTATCCTTGTGAATCAGGACCACCTGGCCGGCCACCTGGCTTACCTGCCCCACCGCCTTGCCAATGCCGGGTTCAAACCCATCCTGCATGGCCACTCCATCCGGAAGCGGAGAAGCCGCAAAACCTTTCGATGCCATGCCGGCTCCGAACACCCCGCAAACGATGATGACCCGGCACAACCATTTCATCGCTGAGATCTTCAAGATTGATGTCTTCATCTGGTCCGTCCCCCCTAAAAGTCGGCAGTGATATACATTGCCGTGGTGTTTCGCTCGTAGTCATAATCGCTGATATTGGAGTCATTCCGGCTGTACGTATATTCCGCAGCCACCCCGAGCCAGTCGGCCAATGGATTCCAGGACACGAGAGCGGACACCGCATACCGTGAGTCCTCCCGGGTGACCCGATACACGCTGTCCCGGTGATCGTAATTTTTGCCGTTGATCTCGCCGCCGACATTGACGCGGATTTTTTCAAAAACACCAGCGCTGACGCCCGCGCGACCGGTCATTTCCGTGAAGTATTCGTCCGGGTAGGAGGCGGTATTGTCCTCATATCCGCTTCCGCAATAGAGGAAACCGTCAAGCAGTTTAACGCCATGAAACAGGTTCAGGTTAATTTCATTGGCGTGCCCGTCCCGCCGCTGATCCGTAAAATAATGATTCCGGGAATACCCATAGGAAAGCACGGCCTCATCAGCGTCTGTCACCCGCCAGCGGATTTCGGGCCGGATCTGGTGCTGCATGAGGTAACTGTCGGCATCCACCCAGTAATAGGCCGGAACATAGGACAGGCCGAGCGTGACACGAGAGAGGTGATACCGGGTGAAAATTTCGCCGATGCTTCCAGTCAGGTCATAGTTGTCGAAATCCTGATAAAAGGTCTGATAATGGCTGTACCCGGCTCCGATATCCAGCTTGCCGCTGACCGGGTGGGCGTACTGCCCGGAAAAATACAACACCGCCGCCTGATCCCCTTTTCCGGTGAACGTGTCCGAATCCAGCGGCGCGAGCTGAACGTTGTCGTCATAGAGATATCCAGCCCTGGCGTAAAGTCGCAGGGGTTTTTCCCTTTCCTGACGCGCGCGGATATCCGCAGCCCATCGCCGGGCCTCAGTCCGCATGGATTCGGTCCGGGCCGTGGCCGCCGCTTCATCAAACATGGCCAATGCCTGATCCATTTCAGAAAGCCGATAATGGCATATCCCGGCATAAAAAAGGGCATCCGGTTTGATGGATGGACTAAGAGCCGCGCTCCGGACAAGAGAGTCCAGCGCTTTTTGATATTGTTCCAGCATGAAATAGCTGATTCCCGCGCCATACAAGGCGGGGACATGGGAAGGTTCCTCCGCCGGAACCGCTTCGAATTCAGCAGCTGCCCGGCTGTAATCCGCCTTTTTCTGATACAGAACGCCCATGTCATAGGCCAGGCCGGGAATTCCTGGAGAGAGCCGCCGGGCCGTCCGGAAAAATCCTTCCGCCTCATCGAGCCGCTTCTGTTTCAGGCAGGTTTTGCCCAGATAATAATGGACATAGGCGTCATCGGGAGTGACGAGAAGCGCTTTTTTTAAAAGCTGCTCCGCCCCGGCATAATCACCAGCCTGAAATGAAAAAACCGCCAGGTCATAATAACCGGCGGTTGTTCGCCCTTCCGCAACGGCAGCCATACCCGCCGCCCAAATGCAAATCAATACCCACGCCCATGTTCGCTCCCCCGCCATGTTCGCCTCCTTATAAAATGGCAGGCCCCCCCTGCCCTCAGGTAAAAAAAACAATCATCAATTCAAAATCATCACTCCCACGCCAAAATCCAACCCCTTCGCTCAACCGGTGACGCGCCGTTTCAGTTGCTTGCGTAAAAACGCCATGTCTTTCTTTCCGCGGCTCAACATAGAAGTTAAATAACTAATATTATTCTCAATAGCCTCTGAGTAGAGATCGGCGTCGATCTTCCACCGGACATGGAAGTGATGCTTCATGCATGACGCGACATTCCCCATGTTCTGCAAACGATTACAGGCGACATCCTTATAAAACCCTTCGGTTTTTTCGAGAAGCGCCGCTTCGGATTCAAACCCGGGAATCCCGGCTTCCTCGAACTCCTTGAACAACAGGATCAGCTTTTCCAGATAATGCCGGTCCGCCATCTGGGCCAGAAGATCGGAAGACCCGACGATTTTTCCAAGATATTCAATTTCACCATTTCTAAAATCAATTTCAGAAATATGCATTCTCAGATTGGTGCATTTGATCAACTGTTCACAATCATCCATCTGCCGCTCCGAAACGCCTTTTTTGATGAGATTCTTTCTCATCAGCGTGACGCTGCGCTTTTCGTGGCCGATGGTATACTTGGCGCCGGTCCCCTTTTTGTCCCGCCGGGTTTGAATGAGCCCGGAATCGTGAAAAAGCGCCGCCAGAAGGCCGGTCAGGATATTTTCAGAAGCAAAGCCATATCCGCCGACAGCACAGCCATGAATCAGGCGGGCCGTGGCCAGCGTGACCATGAGCGTGTGTTCGAGGTCGTGGTATTTGGTGTTGGACGCCCGGTACCCGGCGTAATCGCCGTTGAACAGGCGGATGATGTCCTGGTAAACGCTCGCCAGGGAATCCAGAATTTCATCCGAATCCAGAAGCGATACAATAATGGAAATTTCTTTAAAAATGCTCTCGGGGCTGCTGCTGTTGATCAGATCATAAAGCTTCACGATTGGTTTATTCATCCACCGCTCCGTTCTTATCTCCGGCAAATAATACAAGGAATGCCTCCTTAAACGATCCGTGATATCAGAAGCTATTCCCTGTATTTACTGCGAATCGCCCTGATTACCGGCAGAATCTGAAAAAAAGCCTCCACCACATCCGGATCAAACTGGCGTCCGGCTTCGGATTCGATAATGGAGAGCGCCCGCTCATCCGTCCACGGATCCTTGTATGAACGCCGGGAAGTCAGGGCGTCAAACACATCCGCAAGAGAGACGATTCTGGCGCCTAACGGAACCTGATCCCTCACCTTGGAATTTCCCGCCATGACATCGGATTGCATCAAATCTTCGATATAACCGGGATATCCCCCGCCTCCCCATTTTTCATGGTGGTTGAGGGCGATCTGCATGCTCATCCGGTCAAGCGCCGACGCCTGATTGATAAACAAACGGCCGCCGTAGACCGTATGCCATTTCATGATATTGAATTCATGGTCCGACAATTTATCGGGTTTTTTCAGGATTTGATCCGGAATGCCGACCTTTCCCACATCGTGAAGCATGGCGGCCAACCGGATGATATCTTTTTTCCGGCTCCGCTCCTGCTTGTCGATTCCCTGCCGGATGGCCCACTGGTGATAAATCTCCGCCGAATAGGCCCCCACCCGCTGAACATGCGCGCCGGTCTCCGTCGGATCGCGCAGTTCGGCCATTTTCACCATTCGCAAAATCATTTCACGGTTCATGATGCCCCGGTCAATGGCCACGGCGGCGTTATTCGCCAGAAGCGGAATGATATCCAAGGCTTTCTTTGAAAACGGGGCCATCCCGCCCGAATCATCTTTGGCGTTAATAAGCTGCATGACCCCCACCAAACGGCCATGAAACGTATGCAGGGGAACGGCTAGAATGGACCGGGTCTTGTATCCGGATTTCTGGTCATATTCGGAATTAAACGTGAAGGGGCTGCCTTCAGGGAGACGATAGGCATCATCAATGACAACGGTATCGCCGGTCGCCGCCACATAACCGACGATGGAGTGATGATCGATAGGCACCGAAAAATCGACATAAATTTCCTCGTTGGCGGCGTCTTTCTTAAACAGCGTATCGTTATGGACATATCCGAACCGCAGTCCGCCGTCTTCAACGATAAAAATCGAGCCGGCGTCCGCTTTTGTCAGATGGCGGGCTTCATCCAGAATTTTATCCAGAATGGTGTCAATATCCTGGAGGGTGTTGAACTCCTCGATTCTTTTCATGATCAGGGCGATATCATTGCCGGGAAACCGCGAATAATCCGCCTGATGTGTATACCGGAAGCTCATTTTGTGCCCCATCCTGCTCTCATTAAATTTTTAAATCAAAAACAAATAATTATAAAAAAATGAGACGCATCTTCTGCAAAGAAAGAATTCACCGGGTTAAACGGCCGGTATTCCGGATGATAGTTTGCTGGATTTATGGTATTAACCTTATGGAATTTTACAATTCAGGTCAAATAAAAAAAACACGCATTCGGCCAGCCCCGTTCATGGTTGACACGATTGCTAAAATGGTTATTTTTATCAGACATAAGCGGTTGCAAAAATTGCCGGAATGACATCGGGACGATGGCGATAATCGTCCGGAAAATAAAGGAGAACGCTATGCGCTTTGACAAATTGACATTAAAATCCCAGGAACTGATTCAGGAAGCCCACGATACCGCATCGCGCTATAAACATCAGCAGATCGAACCGGAGCATCTTCTGGGCGTCATGCTGGCCGAGCCGGACAGCATAGCCTTGTCCATTTTACGCAAAATCGGCATTTCGCCCGATGATCTCATCCGGGAAGTCCAGAAAAGCATCGAAGGGCTGCCAAGGGTTGAGGGCGGGGCGGCGGAAGCCTATTTATCGGCCAGAACCCGCAAGGTTATTGACAACGCATTTGATGAAGCATCCGGCATGAAGGACCAGTATGTCAGCGTGGAGCACCTGTTTCTGGCGATTTGCGCTGAAAAAGGAGGTCGGCTGGAAAAAATTTTCGCCCGGTTCGGCATCAGCCGGGAGACGATTTTAAAAGTGCTGATGGAAATCCGGGGCTCCCAGACCATCACAGATCAGAATCCGGAAGACAAATACCAGGCCCTGGAAAAATACACCCGGGATCTGACCGAACTCGCACGCTCTGGCAAAATCGACCCGGTTATCGGCCGGGACGAGGAAATCCGGCGGATCGCCCAGGTATTGTCCCGGCGGACCAAAAACAACCCGGTGCTTATCGGCGAACCGGGGGTAGGCAAAACCGCCATTGTGGAAGGCCTGGCCCAGCGGATCGTCGAAGGCGATGTCTCCGAATCCCTGAAAAACCGGCGCCTCATCGTGCTGGATATGGGCTCCCTGATCGCCGGGGCCAAATACCGGGGGGAATTTGAAGACCGGCTCAAAGCCGTGGTCAAGGAAGTGGAAAAAGCCGAAGGCAAAATCATACTGTTTATTGACGAACTTCATACCCTGGTGGGTGCAGGCGCGGCGGAAGGCTCCATGGATGCGTCCAATATGCTGAAACCTGCTCTGGCGCGAGGCTCCCTGCGGTGCATCGGCGCCACCACCATATCGGAATACCGGAAATACATTGAAAAAGACGCGGCTCTGGAGCGCCGGTTTCAGCCGGTCATGGCCGCCGAACCCTCCAAGGAAGACACGATTTCCATCCTCCGGGGGCTCAAACCAAAATATGAAGTGCATCACGGGGTGAAAATCAAGGACTCGGCCATTGTCGCCGCCGCCACCCTGTCCGACCGCTATATCACCGACCGGTTTCTGCCGGACAAGGCCATTGACCTGATTGATGAGGCCGCCTCGCGTCTTCGGATTGAAATCGACAGCAAACCTGCTGAAGTAGATGAAATTCAACGCAAAATCATCCAGCTCGAAATTGAACGGGAAGCGCTTAAAAAGGAAACGGACGCCGCATCAAAAGAGCGGCTGGAAAAGCTGGAAAAAGACATCGCCTTTCTAAAAGAAGATTTCAACAGCATGAATGCCCACTGGAAGAATGAAAAAGATTTCATTCAGACCATCCGGGACATTAAAACAGCCATCGACCATGTGGGGATCGAGGAGCAGCAGGCGGAGCGGGCGGGCAACCTGGAACGGGTGGCGGAACTTCGCTACGGCCGGCGCAATGAACTGAAGCAACAGCTAACCGCCGCCAATAAACGGCTGACAGAACTCCAGACCAGTCGCAAAATGCTGCGCGAGGAAGTGGGCGCTGAAGATATTGCGGAAATCGTGGCCAAATGGACCGGTATTCCGGTCCAGAAAATGCTCGAGGGCGAGCGGGAAAAACTGGTGAAAATGGAGGACCGCCTGAAACAGCGGTTGATCGGTCAGGACACGGCGGTGCGGGCCGTATCCAACGCCGTGCGCCGGGCCCGGTCAGGACTCCAGGATCCCAACCGCCCCATCGGCTCATTCATTTTCATGGGGCCCACCGGCGTGGGAAAAACCGAACTGGCCAAATCCCTGGCTGAATTTCTGTACGACAACGAGCAGGCCATTGTCCGGGTGGATATGTCGGAATACATGGAAAAGCATTCCGTGTCCCGGCTCATCGGCGCGCCTCCGGGATACGTGGGGTATGAGGAAGGCGGGTACCTCACCGAAGCGGTGCGGCGGCGGCCCTATTCCGTGGTGCTGTTTGATGAAATTGAAAAGGCGCATCCGGACGTGTTCAACGCCCTGCTGCAAATCTTAGACGACGGACGCATGACGGACGGTCACGGCAAAACCGTGGATTTTAAAAACGCCCTGATTATCATGACCTCAAACGTGGGCAGCCATCTCATCCAGGAAATGAACGGCCACGACCGCAAGGAGATGGAGGCCCGGGTGATGGGTGCCTTGCGGGCCAGTTTCAAACCGGAATTTTTAAACCGGATTGACGACATCATTATTTTTGAAAGCCTGTCCCAAGAGCAAGTCCGCCAGATCGTCAATATCCAGTTGAACCGGCTGCAAAAACGCCTGGATGAGATGAATATCGCCCTGACGCTTTCGGACGCTGCCAAGACACTGATCGCGGAAAAAGGATTTGATCCGGTATATGGCGCGCGGCCGTTAAAACGCACCATTCAGCAATACATTGAGAACCCGTTGTCCATGGAAATCCTGCAGGGGGATGTCAAGGCCGGCGGCACCATCATGGTGGATGCGGAAGGCGACAACGTTGTGTTTGAGGTGATTCCATCCAGAACGGCTTGCGAGAATTAGCAGGCTTACCACGGAGGGCACGGAGACCACAGAGATTTTCCTCCGCGCCCATCTGCGGTGAAAAATCCCGTCTAAAAACCCAGCAGCCGTCCGCCCCGATACACCACAAACGACATGGTCCAGGCCACGCCCGTGGTAAACGCGATATTGAACAAGGTCCATTTCACGGACCCGGTTTCCCGGGTGATGGCCCCGATGGTGGCCAAACAGGGAATATAAAGCAGCACAAAAATCATCATGGACAAGGCCGACAAAGGCGTCATGCCGGAATTCCGCAGGGCGTCACGCAGGGCGTCGGAATTGGCGTCCCCTTCAGCGGCATACAAAACCCCCATGGTGCTGACCACGATTTCCTTGGCCACAAAGCCGGTCAGCAGGGCCACGCTCCCCCGCCAGTCAATGCCGATGGGCGCAAAAAACGGTTCAACAATTTTCCCCACCTTCCCGATATACGAGTTCTCGGCCTGAAGAGCGGCGCTTTGAGCAGCCATCTGCGGCGTCATGGCTCCCGGCGCCTCATACCGGGGAAAATTGGTCAAGGCCCAGATGACGATAGACCCGATCAGAATAATCCCGCCCATCTTTTTCAAGAACATCCGGCTCCGGTCCCACATATGAATCATCAAATTTTTCATCATGGGCATCCGGTAGGGCGGCAACTCCATGACAAATGGCGCGTCCTCCCCCCGAAGCAGGGCTGTCCGGAACAGGCGGCCGGTGACGATGGCGACCACGATGCCGAAAAGGTAGATGCAGAAAATCACCGTGCCCGCATGGGCCGCAAAAAATGTCCCGGCCAGCACGATATACACGGGCAGCCGGGCCGAACAGGACATGAAAGGGGTGATAAGGATGGTCAGTATCCGGTCTTTCCGGCTCTCCAGAGACCGGGTGGCGATAATGGCGGGCACGCTGCATCCGAACCCCATGAGCATGGGGATAAAGGATTTGCCGTGGAGCCCGATCAGATGCATGATCTTGTCCATCAGAAATGCGGCCCGGGCCATATAGCCGGTGTCTTCAAACAGGGCGATGCAGAAAAAAAGGATCAGTATATTGGGCAGAAAAATAATAATGCTGCCCACACCGGCGATCATGCCGTCAATGATCAGGTTTTTCAGCAGCCCATCCGGCAGCAGCCCCGCCACAAACCCGGACAGATGGCCGACACCCGCATCAATCCATGCCATGGGGTAAGCGCCCAGGGTAAACGTGGCCTGAAACATGGCCCAGATAAAAAAAATAAAAATCGGGAATCCCAGAAACCGGTTGGTCAGCACCAGATCAATATTCCGGGACATGTCTACCCTCTGGCGGGTGGAGCTGGACTGTACCTCCTTGATGATGCCTGCGATAAACCCGTACCGCTCGTCGGTCATGATGATCTCCGGGTCATCGTCAAAAAACTTCGCAAGCCTTCCCCGCAGGGTTTCGGCCTTGGCAAGGATAACGCCGGTGGACGGCCCTGCTTTCTGATTCAATCTTTCCTTTATGATTTTATCGTCTTCCAGGAGTTTTATCGCGGTCCACCTGGGATTGTAGGGAAACGCCGGGCCAATGTGCTGCCGGATGGTCGCCTTGAGCTCTCTGATGGCCGCCTCGATTTCCTTGCTGTAACGCACCTTGCGCTCTTCCGGAATCACCAGGGGCGAATTGGCCAGATCAGCGGCGGTCTTTAAAAGATCATCCAGCCCCTCATTTTTATTACCCACGGTAAACACCACCGGCACCCCGAGTAATTCGGAGAGTTTCACGGCGTCGATTTTGAGTCCTCTGGACCGGGCCACATCCGCCATGTTTAAAGCGAACATCACCTTGCAGTCCAGTTCCCGGAGCTGGTTGGCGAGATAAAGATTCCGTTCCAGATTGGAGGCGTCAATAATATCAATGACCACATCCGGATTTTCATCCAGAATAAAATCCCTGGCCACGATTTCTTCAATGGAAAACGGCGTCAGGCTGTAAGTGCCTGGAAGATCAATTATTTTAATATCATATTCGAATTTCCGGATATCTCCCTCTTTTTTCTCAACCGTCACCCCCGGCCAGTTGCCGACCTTCTGCCGGGTGCCCGTCAGGCTGTTGAAAATAGTGGTTTTTCCGGAATTGGGATTGCCCGCAAGGGCGATCCGCAACTGTCTGGTTTCCATGCTCACGCCCCGGCCGGTTCTGCCGCCTCAACATCGATCTCAGCGGCTTCATTGACCCTCAGAGAGATATGGCTTCCGCGAACCACCAGCTCCAGAGGGTCTTTCAAAGGTGCATATTTCTCAATAGTTATTTCCGCGCCCCGGGTCAGGCCCATTTCCAGAATCCGCCGCCTGAGCTTCGATTCTCCGCCGATCCGTACAATTTTTCCGGATTGTCCTTGTCCCATTTCACTTAATCGCATTTGTGTTCATATCCTTTGATCTGTCATCGCAACAGAATATTATTCATGATTTAGCCGCCTCCGGATGCACCGGCTGCACAATGATTTTCTGGGACATGCCGCGTCCCAGAACAAACCGGTGAAAATCAACGGCGACCACCAGTTGGCCCTGCCCATTGTTGGTGATCACTTCCACCGTGTCGCCCACACGCAAGCCCATGCTCAAAAGCCGCATCCGGATATTGCTGCCGCCGGTCAGCTCCCGGATGACCGCCCGCTCCCCTGGCTTCGCCGCCTGAAGGGGCATCCGCTGCTCCCTGGATTTCAGGCAGTCCGCGCAAATGCCATATATCTCCATGCGGTGCTGGAGCATGTGAAACCCGAAACCCGCCACCACCTGCGACTGGAGCTGTTCGAGCCGGTCATTTTCGAACTCGATGATCTTGCCGCACTTGGTACAGATCATATGGTCGTGATGCTCCCCAGATGCCGGTGTTCATAATACATCACCCCGTTGTCAAACCGGTTTTTCTGGGCGAAGCCGAACCGGTGCATCAATTCCAGCGTGTCTTCAATAAATTCCGGCGGCAGGGAAATCTTTTTGTCTTTTAATACCTGCGCCAGCCCGTAAACCGTGATGTGCTGTTCGGTCTGCAAAAATGCTTCCAGAATCTTGAACCGGTCTTCAAACCGGTCGATTTTTTCCTGTTTGAAAAGGGTTTCAAACTGATGGCGTTCATGAGAATGGATTTCTTTCATACGCATATAATAAGCCCGTTATTTTGATATTCAAATAGGATACATAATACAGGACAAAAAGACTGTCAATTAAAGGGAGCGGGTTTTTCTATGACGGATAGCCATCCGGATTCATGGACTGCCACCGCCAGGCGTCCGCGCACATCTCATGAATGCCGCGGCGGGCCCGCCAGCCCAGTTCTTTTTCGGCAAGCGACGGATCCGCATAATACGCAGGAACATCGCCGGGCCGCCTCCCGGCGATTTTAAAAGGGATGCGCCGGCCCGAGGCTTTTTCAAACGCTGCGATCATTTCCTTCACACTGCATCCCTTGCCGGTACCCAAGTTATACGTCGTAAGCCCTGCGCCGGACATGGTTTTTTCAAGCCCCCGCACATGGCCTTCGGCCAGGTCCATGACGTGGATATAATCACGAACCCCCGTGCCGTCCGGCGTCGGGTAATCATCTCCGTAAACCAGAAGCTCCGGCCGTTTGCCCACCGCCACCTGGCTGATATACGGCATCAAATTATTGGGCACACCCGACGGGTCTTCGCCGATCCGGCCGCTGGGATGCGCACCCATCGGGTTGAAATACCGCAGTAGCGCGATATTCCACGACGAGTCCGATTGGTGCAGATCGGTTAATATTTCTTCGATGAACCGTTTGGAGCGGCCATAGGGATTAAACGGGGCGAGCGGGGCGCCTTCCTTAATGGGCACGGTTTCCGGATTGCCGTACACGGTTGCGGACGAGCTGAACACAAAGTTTTTCACGCCATGCTCCTTCATCACCTCGCACAGGGTCAGGGTGGCGTCAATATTGTTCTGATAATACGTGAGGGGTTTTTCCACGGATTCCGCAACGCTTTTCAGTCCCGCGAAATGAACCGCGGCGTCAATATGATGGCGCTTGAAAACCGATCGCACCCCTTCCCTGCCACACAAATCCAGCGGATAAAAAATCACGGGCCGACCCGTGATTTCCTCCACCCGTGAGAGCGACACGGCCCGGCTGTTGCACAAATTGTCTATCACGATAACCGAATATCCCTGCTCCTGGAGCGCCACGCAGGTATGACTGCCGATATAGCCCGCACCGCCGGTCAGCAAAATATTCATATGTTTTCTCTCCTTTTGTTTGATGAATACCGGATGACCGGCAATGTGTCAAACATTCCCGGCTGTTAAATATTGACACATGCTTTGTTTCTGTTAATATAAACTTCATTTATTGAATCATATTCAATAAAAAAATTAAACTCAAAATTTTTATGAATATCAACACTGTCAACGAAAGGGAAAGCCATGTACCCGTATTTATTCAGTCCCATCTCCATCAACAAGCTGGAAATCAAGAACCGGATTGCATATCCATCCTTAGGCCTTCTCTATTCCTATGACAGCCGCCTCAACGACCGGTATTATCATTTTTTTAAGGAACGGGCCAGGGGCGGGGCCGGGATTGTAACCGTCGGGCCGGTGGGCGTCGACGATCTGGGCGCCGGATTCGTGGTGCTGTCCCTGGCCCAGGATGCCGTCATTCCGTCGTTTCAGAAACTGACCGGCATCATCAAATCCGAAGGAGCCCGGGCCTGGATTCAGTTGTTTCATGCCGGGGCCTACGCCCATCCGTTTTTAATCGGCAACCAGACACCCATCTCGGCATCCGCGATGTATTCCCCCTATTCCAAGGCCACACCCAAAGAAATGACCCTTGAGGATATCGAGCGGGTTCAGCGATCATTTGCCGATACGGCCCTGCGGGCGAAAGAAGCCGGTTTTGACGGGGTGGAGATCATCGCGTCCGCCGGATACCTGCTCACCCAGTTCCTGTCCCCCCTCACCAACATCCGGACGGACCAGTACGGCGGCAGTTTCGAAAACCGGCTGCGCTTTCCCACGGAAGTCATCCGGCTCGTCCGCAAAAAGCTGGGGCCGGATTTCCCCCTGACCGTCCGCATGGCGGGCAATGATTTTGTTCCGGGGAGCAACACCGACGCTGAAACCGCGGAGATTGCAAAAGCCTATGAAGCCGCGGGCGTGGACGCCATCAGCGTAACCGGCGGCTGGCATGTGACCCGGATCCCCCAGCTTCCCATGGAACTGCCCCGGGCCGCCTACAGCTATCTGGCCTTAAACGTCAAAAAAGCGGTTTCCGTGCCGGTCATGGCCTCCAACCGCATCACGGACCCGGCCTCGGCTGAAAAAATCATCAAAGACGGGTGCGCGGACATGGTGAATCTCGGGCGAGTGCTGATTGCGGATCCGGAGTGGCCGAAAAAAGCCCTTGAAGGCCGGAGCGATGAAATCCGGCCCTGCACAGCCTGCTCCCAGGGATGCACGGATCAGGTCTTCAACGGCAAACCGGTATATTGCATCGGCAATCCCCAGGCCGGATATGAGGCGGAAAGGCAAATCACCCCGACCGGTTCTCCGAAAAAAGTCATGATCGCCGGGGCTGGACCCGCGGGCCTGGAAGCCGCCATTACCGCCACCAAGGCCGGACATCAGGTGCGGGTTTATGAAAAGGACTCGGACATCGGCGGCCAGTTATGGCTTGCCGGCGCGCCGCCCCATAAACAGGAGCTGCTGGAATATATCAGGTATTACCGCGCCATCATCCGGAAACTGGACATCCCGGTTTTTCTAAACACCGAAGTGACTACGGCCCTGGTTGAAGAGATGAAACCGGACGTGCTGATGGTTGCCCAGGGCGCAAAGCCCCTGCTTCCGCCCATCAACGGAATGGATGATCCATGCGTCAAATCGTCATGGGATGTGTTAAAAGACAACCCGCCCCTGGGAAAACGAGTTGCCATTATCGGCGGCGGGTCAGTGGGGCTTGAAACCGCGCTTTTTGTTGCGGCCAAGGGAACACTTACCCCGGAAACCCTTCATTTTCTGATGGAATACGACGCACAGACCCACGAACGCCTGAAAGAACTCATGCTCAAAGGCACCTCAACGGTCACGGTATTTGAAATGCTGCCCAAGGCCGGCAAGGACATGGGCAAATCCACCCGCTGGGTGGTGCTTGACAAACTGGAGCGATTCGGGGTATCCATCCTGACCGGCGCGCGAGTGCTGTCCATCAAAAACGGCCAGATTGATTTTGAAAAGGCCGGCGAAAAACAGTCCATGACTTTTGACTCGGTGATCATCGCCGCCGGTTCACAGCCTGACCGAACCCTTTCTGAAAAACTCGGCCAGATGGGAATTCCCTTTATCGCCATCGGCGACTGCAAAGGGCCGGGCAAAATCGACGACGCTATCCACGGCGGGTTTCTGGCGGCATTAGAAATCGGTCAAAAAGCATCGAAGAATTAATATACCTGAATAGCGGCTTCTATCCCGACAATCGGGATAAAGCGGAAAAAATTATTCCGCGCAGAGACGCAAAGGCGCAGAGGATAATGCCGTCCAAGGATACTTTCCTCTGCGTCTCGGCGTCTCTGCGGGAGAAACAGAAAAAACAACCCCATGTATTCCTGGAATCTTGAAAAAGAGCGACTGGATGCCGAAGCCTATCTGACCGGCCCGCGAAATGATTTTGTCACCACT
>DAIEHU010000179.1 GCA_027353395.1 Desulfobacteraceae bacterium | reverse complement strand
TCCCTTTTTTATCATCGCCACACGAATGATTATCGGCGGCGGTGCTTTGTTAGGGTATATCATTTGGCATCGGACAAAGACAAAATTTCCCGAAAAGCACGATTTATGGCTCTATGCAGTATATACCTTTTTTAATATCTATATTTTTTACGGAGCTCGCTCTTGGGCATTACAAACAATATCGACAACCAAAGCTGCGCTTTTAATGAATTTATCTCCCTTTTTTACCGCTCTTTTTGCTTATTTTTTATTAAAAGAAAAACTTTCGATGCATAAACTTATCGGACTCGTCATTGGTTTTTCGGGCATGATTCCCATGCTGATGACACATACATCGCCTGAAGAAAATATGTGGTGGAACTTTGCATTTTTTTCAACGCCTGAACTTGTCATGATCTTTGCCGTTGCCTGCCTGAGCTACAGCATGATTATCATGCAAAAACTGGTAAAGCATCGCAACACCCCGATGGATGCCATAAATTGGGCCAGTTTGGGAAAATCGTGAAGATTGTCAGTGGCGGACCCGTCAGGCCGGGTATAAAAACAGATGGGGTCAAACCGCCAGGAAACCGCGGCCGGGCCAAAGGTTTCGCATAAGGCCGCCGCCTGGTTCATGCGAAGGTCAAGGGCCGGAAGGTTGGGCTCCAGAATCGGGGAAGCGGAATTGACCGTGAAATTAAAAAACAGGTGATGGCCTTTATCCCGAAGCCGGTCGCCGTATCCGCCGTCCATAAACGGCCCGAAATTCTTTGACCAGAACACAATGGTATGCACATGATCCGGGGTTTCGGGAATAATCGTTTTTTTCTGATTATACGGATTGACGGTTTCAAAAAATCCCCTATCGATCCGATCCATAAACCAGTCCATGTAAAACGCCGGAATGTCGGTGCGCCGGGAGGCGGACAGAACGATTTTGAGGGCCATGTCGGTTTTATTTTTTTTGCTTTCTGTCGGATAAGGACACTACTTTGGGGCCATCCATTTTTTTCCCCAGAGCCGGCTTTTTTCCTCCCGGCGGCGGTTCATCCGGTTTATCATCTTGTGATTTTTTTTCATATGGCGTCCTCACCGGTTCGATTCGCATCCGCTTTCCACCCATGGTGAATTCATCGCCATTGATGTAGGCATTTTTTAAAATCCACGACACGGTCTGGAGGGGGATTTGCAGAAGCAGAAGCTTGACATGGTACCAGTCTTTTTTTGCGTCCGGCAGAATTTCTTCGACCCTGGCAAAGGAAAACGGCTGGTCTTCGTAATATATCAGGACGATATCCTGGATGGTGGTCATGGTGATCGGCTCCGTTAATCGGTGTTTTTGGGTAAAATCAGGGTTCTCAGCCAGTGACGGAAGGTGTTGCCGTTTAAATTGTCCCGGTCGAGCTGATCAATATCAGAGGCCAGCATGGCCGGATCGGAAAACCAGTCCGAGCGTTTGACAAAGGGGATGTCCGGGTCCAGATGCTTGACGATGCGGGCCGGATTCCCGGCGGCGATGACATTGGGCGGGATGGATTGCACCACCACGGAACCGGCCCCCACCACGCTGTTTTCCCCGATATGGACCCCCTTGCAGATGATGGCGGAGTCGCCGATCCACACATTCTCACTGATATGAACAGGACCGGGGCTTCCCAGGGAGTGGACCCGGTTGTAAATGTCATGCCAGTCGGTATCGGTGATATACGCCGAGCTTGCGATCATGCAGTTGTCGCCAATGGTGATTTCATCCGCCGAGCTGATGCGGACCCCCGGACAGACCAGGCAGCAGTCGCCGATACTGATTTTCCCTTTGCCTTTTTCCTTGGCCCAGACCGTGAACCGCACCTTGTGATCGGAAGTGGTGATGATGTTGGCGTGTTTGCCCAATGTGATGGGCGCACCGAAAACTTCAATATTCCAAGGATTTAAAAATGTAAATCCGTCTCCCATAGCGTCAAACTGGGGTTTGATGAAATATCTGGCATACCATTCCTGGAATTTCAGATGGGCTTTTTTTACGGCGTATGGCCGGTGATCTCTTCGCACGTCGAATTTCCTGATCTCTGTATGAAGCGGTGGTTACGCCAGTCCGGATGCGGCCCAGAATTCGTGGCTGAACAAATCGGAAGCCGGGGATAGATGATACAGGGCGTCGGCGGCCATGATGACCACTCCGTTGGTCCAGGTGATTTTGTCTTCAGGCCAGATGACCATGTCCGGAAAAGTAAAGCCGCACCAGTAGGAGCCGTCGTCAAAGGTGCGCCCGCTGATCCATTGGAATACGATCTCCGCAAGTTTCCGGTTTCCCATGCCCGAAAGGGCCAGCACCAGTTCCGATGTTTCCGCGATGGTCACCCAGGGCTGGTCCGACACGCAGCGGATGCCCATGCCTTCCACCACAAATTTTTTCCAGTGCTGGTCAATGCGTTTCCGGGCCGCCTCTCCGGTCACGGCGCCGGACAGCACCGGATAAAACCAGTCCATGGAATACCTGGATTTGGCCATATTAAACAGATGATAGCCGTCCCGGACGGCAATTCCCAGGGCCGTTTTTGCCGCCAGCCATTCGGGTTTTTTCACCTTCAGGATGCCCGCGATGGCCAGGGCGCATTTCAGGCTCATATAAATGGAACTGGACCCGGTTAGCAGGGCCATGTGATCGACTTCAAGCTCCGGGCTTTTGGCCCAGTAGATTTCTCCGGTGGGTGCCTGGAGACTGATGACAAAATCCATGGCCCGGCAGATGACCGGCCACATCCGGTTCAGGAAATCCGTATCTTTGGTGATGAGATAATAATGGTAGACCCCCGCCGCGATATAGGCGGTGATGTTCGTGTCATGGGTTTTATCGAGGGGCTTGCCGTCAAGATAGGACGCATACCAGCTTCCGTCTTCCAATTGAATGCCCGCCAGCCATTCGTAGGCCCGGCGGGCTTCCGGAAAATATCCGCCGATGCACAGTCCCATGGCCGCCTCGATATGATCCCAGGGATCGGTTTTGCCCCCTTCGCTCCATGGGATGTCGCCCGTGTCCTTTTGCAGTCTCGCCAGCAGGGCCGCAAGCTGCTCAATATCCACTACGATTTCCTGTTTTTTTTCCGAAACCTCCCGCTTCATACGGTTTCCTTTTGTGGTTGCACCCGATAGGGTTGAAATTAAATGCCGTCAGGCGGTGTCATCCGGAATGAACAGGCGTCAAAACCATGCCGGATTTATATGAATTGATTCTTATGCCAGATTTGAAAAAACGGGGCAATAAATTTTGCAAGGTAAAAGAAATTCTCCGCATCAGGTATCGCGCCGGTTTTTTTAAACTGGCTTATGCCCGCCGTTTCTGGAACACTTGGAACCCGTTTTCAATGATGGTTTTGGCCAAAGAAAACCAGATGCTCTGGCTGGGCCGGGTCGGCTTTCCGCATGCCATGTATTTTAACTGCTGCTCGTACCAGGTGATTTCCAGGAGCGCCATTTTATCAATGAGCGGGACGCCCGTAGTCAGGGGTTTCACCAGGCTGGTATAATCCTCGCCGGATAAAATTTTGTTGGGCAGCTCCGGGTCGATGGCCATGGGCCGGGCAAGCCCCACCATGTCAATCCGGTTGTCCGCCACGGCTTCCGCCATGAAACCGGCGGTACGGAACCCGCCGGTGATCATCAGGGGCGTTTGAACCTGTCTGCGAATTCCCTCCGCATAGGAGAGAAAATACGCCTCCCCGTCATGGATTTGCCCTTTTCCGGTTCTGCCGGTCATGGCGGGACGTTCATAGGTTCCACCGGAAATTTCAATCAAATCGATTCCTTCTGCGGCCAACGCCCCTGCCACGGTCACGGATTCGTCTTCGGTGAACCCCCCGCGCATGAAATCCGAGGAATTTAGTTTTACCCCGACCGGGAATCTTTTCCCCACGGTTTTCCGGATGGCCCGGTAAATTTCCAGAACAAACCGCATCCGGTTTTCAAGCGAACCGCCCCATTCATCAGTCCGCTGATTGTGATGGGGCGAGAGAAACTGGCTGACGAGATACCCGTGAGCCGCATGAATCTGGACACCGGTGAACCCGGCTTTTTTGACGATGCCCGCAGCCTTCGCGAATCGAATGATCAGATCCGCGATTTCCGTTTCACTCAACTCTCTGGGCGGGTTGAAGAATTTTTGAAGCGACCCTGAAAATGGAATGGCCGACGGCGCCACCGGTTCTTTGGACAATGTTGCCGGGCTCTGTTTCCCAGGATGGTTAAGCTGCGCCCACAGCTGGGTCTGATGCTGGGCGCCTGCGGACGCCCAAACGGTGAGTTCTTCCAGAACCTCATCGTTTTCGACCACCACATTTCTGGGCTCACCCAGGGCCCGGCTGTCCACCATGATATTTCCGGTGATGCACAGCCCGATGCCGCCATTGGCCCAGGTCTTGTAGAGATTCGTGAGATATGGCGTGGGCCGATGGCCGACATCGCCTAGGTTTTCACTCATGGCGGATTTGCAAAGGCGGTTTTTGATTGTCGCACCGCAGGGCAGCCCGAGCGGGGCGCTTAAGATACGGGCGGTTTTTTTTGGCATATCGGTCCTCCTGGGTTGGATAGTCTGTTAAATAAATTATTTATCCTTATTTCACAAAAAAACAAAACCTGCAACCGGGGATAATGTTGATTAAAGATTTCCAGGCAAGGCAGGCATGATTTTCCCGTGAAAAGATGCTTGACTGGGGGACATAAGTGTCATAACTTTCGTTTTCATTAATATTTTTATCATGTTATCTAAGGAGAAGAGTGAAAATGGCATTTACCATTGCGCTGGCGGGCAAGGGCGGGGTCGGCAAGACCACCATCGCCGGCATGTTGATCAAATACATGGTTAAACACAAAAAAACCCCGATTCTGGCCGTGGACGCGGATTCCAATTATAATTTAAATGAAGTCCTGGGGGTGAAGGTCACGGACACTCTCGGCAATGCCCGGGAAGACATGAAAAAAGGCGTGGTTCCCGCCGGCATGACCAAGGATATATTTATCTCCATGCGCCTTGAGGAATCGGTTATCGAAGCATCGGATTATGATCTCATCGTCATGGGACAGCCTGAAGGCACGGGATGCTACTGCGCCGCAAACACCCTGCTGGTCAACTGCCTGGAGCGGTTGTCCGACAATTATCCCTATATCGTAATGGACAACGAGGCGGGCATGGAACATATCAGCCGCTTGACCACCAAGAATGTGGATGTCCTGATCATTGTCGCGGACGCATCCCGCCGGGGCTTGCAGGCGGCGTTCCGCATCAGCGAGCTGGCGTCGGAACTGCATATCGGCGTGGTGAAAAAATATCTGATTCTCAATCAGGTGAAAGAGGGCATACCGGAAGAGATGAAACGTCTGATTGCGGAGCAGGGCATTACGTTCGCCGGTGTGGTGCCGGAAGACGATGTATTGTACGATTATGACGCCAAGGGCCTGCCCACCATCAACATTCCGGAAGACAACCCCGCGGTCCAGGCGGCGTTCAAGATATTTGACGGGATTTTCAGTTAGTGGGTACGATTCCTTCAGCGCCTTGCCCGGCGTCGCCCTATAACCAGCTTTATATTTATTATTTTCAGGGCCGTTTGACATCATCTTTTGATGCTTTCGGAGATGCTTTCATCGGCAATTGGGAGGAAGGGGACACATCGTTTCTCTTTTTTTCCGAACCCGCCGGCAATGGAATAATAGACCGGCTTCTGGCCGGGCAGCCGCAATTGACACTGGAAGACCAGTTCCGCATGACCTATGACCAGTGGCACGGAGAGCCGGTGTCGCCTTTCCGCGCAGGCCGGTTTTTGATCATGCCGCCGTGGGAGCAGGCGGCGGCCCGCGAAACCGACGTCCCGATCATTTTGGATCCGGGGGTGGTGTTCGGGGCGGGCAGCCATCCCACGACCCGGGATTGCCTTGATGCCATCGAAATGCTGATGCTGGATCA
>DAIEHU010000178.1 GCA_027353395.1 Desulfobacteraceae bacterium | reverse complement strand
AACTGTTCCAGTGCGGATTTCATGGGCGTGGATTCCGGTTGGTCCGGAATGGTTTCTATTTTTAAGTAATCTTTGACAAAAAGCCTTGCTTCTCCTGGTTTTTCCAGCATTTCAATTATTTCCATGTCTCTTAGCTTGAGACAGATCCGGTTCCCTTCTTCCAGCGACATGGAAAGGGCGTTACAAATATCTTCAATGGCCGGCGGCCCGGCATGCCGGTATTCATGGATGCGAATAGCGGCCACCACCAGATGGGCCATGCCGTAAAACTTATTTTTATTCTTCATCATATTCCCCGCTGGGGTGTCCATGCCTGTGCGCGCAGCTATCACGCTAAAACCACGAATAAAAATTTATTCCTCCGGCCCTATTTTGCCTGATGCCTTTTTTATGAAGAAGGTAATTGTCCCAAGGAGAATAATCGAAACAGAAAGCATAAAGAAAAACCATTTCATGTAACTGAATAATAATGCCATATCGGCAGCAATCCCGAATTTCGCGGGAAAGCTTCTATTAATGATAAAAATACAGATATTTTCACCATAGTCAGAACATGCTGTAATATAAGGAACAATAATCAAATATCCTGCCGCTGAATTTTTTTTAAATAGTTTTTTGATATAAAAATATATTAAAGATATAAAAAAAAGTCCGTATGACAGAGGGTAAACAGCATCCATGGCCTGAATGTAATTATAAAATGCCCTGCCCTCTTGGCCGTATGATTTAAAAAGAGAATAAATATCATTAGCATTGGCAACTATTGCAATATCCGGAATTCTTAATCCGCCCGATAATTTTTCAAATTCCGGAGTAACAATTCTGAAAGCTGCAAAAAATAAAACAAAAACTGCAAAAAAAATACTTATAAATCCGGATGATGAAATTTTATTATGAAATGATTCAAATTTTGACATAAAATCCCCTGGAAAAATAAAAAAATCACTAAATGAGTTTTCCCCTTCATTCCGATCCCTTTGTATGACCTATGCCTGTGTCTGGTAAATGCCGCCGGAGGCGGACAACCGTAAATATATAAACAAAGGTTCCCGGCGCTTGACACATTTTGGCGGAAAGCGTATCATCGGCAGAATTTTTGTCAAGATCATCACTACGTCAAATCATTCAATTTTTAATCTTCAACGATCATTCAATAATGGAGGATTTCATGACCGATATTTACAGCGTAAATGCCAGAGAAATTCTGGATTCAAGGGGCAATCCGACGGTGGAGGTCGATGTGACGCTGGCCTGTGGGGCAAAAGGGCGGGCCGCAGTTCCTTCCGGGGCTTCAACCGGCACCCGCGAGGCGCTGGAACTCCGGGACGGGGACAAAGGCCGGTATCTGGGCAAGGGCGTGCTGAAGGCCGTGGAAAACGTCAATCATCTGATCGGGCCTGAAGTCCAGGGCATGGATGCCACGGACCAGTATTCGCTGGATCACTGTATGATCGCTTTGGATGGCACGCCGAATAAATCCAAGCTTGGCGCCAACGCCATGCTGGGCGTTTCCATGGCTGCGGCAAGAGCCGCCGCCGATGCCTATTCGCTTCCATTATACCGGTATCTGGGCGGGTTGAATGCCCGGTTTCTGCCGGTGCCCATGATGAATATCGTCAACGGCGGCGCCCATGCCGCGAACCGCCTTGATATTCAGGAATTCATGATCATCCCCAATGGTGCGAAAACTTTTTCCGAGGCGGTGCGCATGGGCGCTGAAACCTTTCATAGTTTAAAACGGCTTTTAAAGGAAAAGGGGTTGAGCACGGCTGTGGGCGATGAAGGCGGTTTCGCGCCGGATTTTTCATCCAACGAAGAAGCCATCAAGATGATCATGGCCGCCATCACCGCCGCCGGTTACAAGCCGGGCGTTGATATCGGTCTGGCGCTTGATGCCGCGGCCAGCGAATTTTATAAGGACGGAAAATATTTTCTGGAATCGGAAAATAAAAAATTATCCGCCAAGGAAATGATTGATTATTACCAGTCGTTAATCGACAAATATCCTTTATATTCCATCGAAGACGGGCTGGCGGAGCAGGATTGGGAGAACTGGACGGCGATGACTGACAAACTGGGAAATTCCGTGCAACTGGTGGGGGATGATGTTTTTGTGACCAATCCGGAAATTTTCAGCCGGGGCATTCAGCAAGGGATCGCCAATTCCATTCTGATCAAGCTTAACCAGATCGGCACGGTAACCGAAACGCTGGATGCCATTGAAATGGCGAAGCAGGCCGGTTATTCCACCGTTATTTCGCACCGTTCCGGGGAAACGGAAGATTCATTTATCGCGGACCTGGTGGTGGGCGTGAACGGCGGCCAGATCAAAACCGGTTCCATGTCCAGAAGCGACCGGATCGCAAAATACAATCAGCTTATTCGTATTGAAGAAGCGCTTGGGGCCAGCGGACGCATATCGGAAAATGTCTTTGCCGGATAGTTCGTATCTGAATGAAACTCCATCAAGTTTAAGGACGGATGAATGAAGGGAAAGACGAAGTTTATATTTGTTACGGGCGGGGTTTTGTCATCACTTGGCAAAGGACTGGCGGCGGCATCCATAGGCGCGCTTCTGGAAAGCAGGGGCCTGAAAGTGACCCTGATGAAACTTGACCCTTATATTAATGTGGATCCCGGCACCATGAATCCGTTCCAGCATGGCGAGGTTTTTGTCACGGATGACGGCACGGAGACCGACCTGGATCTGGGGCATTATGAACGGTTTGTGAACGTGCGGTTGAATGCGGACCATAATTTTACCACTGGGAAAATATACAATACGGTCATTAACAAGGAACGCCGGGGGGATTACCTGGGCGGCACGGTGCAGGTGATCCCGCACATCACGGATGAAATAAAAAGCTGCATTCTCCGTGGCGCCGGCGATATGGATATTATGATTGTGGAAATCGGAGGGACCATCGGCGATATCGAAAGCCTTCCGTTTCTGGAAGCCATCCGCCAGTTCCAGTTTGATGTGGGCCGGGAAAATGTCCTCTATATTCATCTTACCTATGTGCCGTATATTGCCACTGCCGGAGAAGTCAAGACCAAGCCCACCCAGCACAGCGTCAAGGAGCTGCGGAGTATCGGCATTCAGCCGGATATCCTCCTGTGCCGGACGGCCCGGCCGCTGACCGATGACATCAAGGCGAAGATCGCGCTGTTTTGTAATGTCAGCAAGGAAGCGGTCATTACGGCCATTGATGTGGGGTGCATCTATGAGGTGCCGCTGAATTACCATGAAGAAGGCCTGGACCAGAAAATACTGGAATTATTAAATGTATGGACCGGTTCTCCCCGGCTGGACCCCTGGCGCCGGCTGATGGAAAAAATCAAAAATCCGGCCCATTCCGTTTCCATTGCTGTCGTGGGCAAATATACGGATTTGACGGAATCCTATAAAAGCCTGAATGAGGCCCTTTTTCATGGCGGGATTGACAATGATACCCGTGTGGAATTGTTGTTTATCGATTCCGGAACCATCACGGGTGATAATTGTGAGCCATTGCTTTCGGCTGCTGACGGGATACTGGTGCCAGGTGGATTCGGCTCACGGGGGGTGGAGGGAAAAATCCTTGCCATTCAATATGCGCGGGAAAATAAGGTTCCGTTTTTCGGCATTTGTCTTGGCATGCAGCTTGCGGTTGTCGAGTTTGCCCGAAATGTATGTCAGATACCCGACGCTCAAAGCGCCGAGTTTAATCCGGAAACGCCGTCCCCGGTGATTTATTTGATGCGGGAATGGTTTGATGAAAAATCCCAGAGCGTCCAGAAAAGGGACGGCAATTCGGAAAAAGGCGGCACCATGCGCCTGGGCGCCTATCCCTGTAAATTGCCCAGGAAAGATTCTTTTGCATTTAAAGCCTATCAAACTGGGAAGATTTCCGAGAGACACCGGCACCGGTATGAATTCAACGATGCTTTCAGAAACAGGCTGGAGGAAAACGGTCTATTCATTACCGGCCTTTCACCCAGAGAAGACCTGGTTGAAATCATCGAGCTGAAAGATCATCCCTGGTTTCTCGGGTGTCAGTTCCACCCGGAATTTAAATCCCGGCCCATGAGTCCCCATCCGTTATTTAAGGAATTTATTAAAGCCGCGCTTGACAGAAAACTGGGCGTTCAGGACGGAAATAACCAATAAATTATAATATATGGCCGCTGTTTCCTCTATATTATTGCCCGAACGCCTCTCATCCGGCGATACCGTCGCCGTGATCGCGCCTTCCAGCCCTTTTGACCGGGAAAAATTTCAAAAGGGAATTTTTGTGCTGGAGGAGATGGGCCTGCGCCCTTTGTTTTCAGATGGGATATTTGAAACCAGAGGATATCTGGCCGGTCCGGACGCGCATCGGGCCAGGCTGATCCATGACAGTTTCATGGATCCCGCCGTTAAAGGGATTTTTTGCGCAAGAGGTGGATACGGCGCGCTTCGGCTCTTGGAACTCCTGGATTTTGAGCTGATCGCCGCCCATCCGAAAGTGTTTATCGGTTGCAGTGATGTGTCTGTCCTGCTGAACGTTTTTTATTCCAGGTGCGGGCTTGCCGCCTTTCACGGCCCCATGATGCAATCTCTGGGCGAGGCGGCGCAACCTACAAAACAGGCATTCATTGACTGCCTGTTTTCCGGAAACCCGGTAACCGTGACCGCTGAAAACAGGGTTGTGATCCGTTCCGGCTCATGTTCCGGGATCGTATCCGGCGGCAACCTGACCACGCTGTGCCATCTGGTGGGGACTCCATATCAGCCTGATTTTTTAGGACATATTGTTCTGCTGGAAGACGTTGGCGAACAGCCTTACCGTATTGACCGGATGCTGACCCACATGCGCATGGCAGGCTGTTTTGAAGGCATCGCGGGTCTGGCGCTGGGATCTTTCAGGGATTGCGGGCAACCGGATGAAATATACCGTATTTTTGATAATGTTTTTGACGCTGGCTCAGTTCCCATCCTTGCGGGATTTGATGTGGGGCATGATGAACCCAATTTGACGGTTCCCTTTGGGATACGGGCCATGCTGGATGCGGATAACGGGCGGTTGTCATATGATGCGTCCGCGGTCGCCGGATGAAGATTTCCCCGGGACAATCAGCAGAATAGAGGTGCGTCCATGCTGGAACCCGTTCACGGATTAATGCGGCGGGCGATCACAGAAAATATTTTTCCCGGCGGCGTGCTGATGGCGTCAAAGGCGGATCTCATCCGCTTCCATGAAGCCTATGGGCAGGCCAATATCTATACCGGGCAGAATGTATCCCTGAGCACGGTTTTTGATCTGGCGTCCTTGACCAAGCCGCTTGCTACAACCTTGGCGGTTATCCTGCTGATTCAGGAAAACAAGCTGAATCTGGATCGGGAACTGGGAACCCTGCTTCCGGGCTTTCGACACACCCCAAAAGCGAAAATCCAGGTCCGGCATCTGCTGAACCATACATCCGGGCTGCCGGATTATCGTCCGTATTATCTTTCCCTGCGCGGCCTGCCGCATTCCCGCCGGAAGGCGGAATTGCGGGAATGCCTGAAAAATGAGCCGCTTATCTCAAGCCCAGGAGAAAAAACCCGGTATAGCGATGTGGGATTTATGATCCTGGAATGGGTGATGGAACAGGTCTCGGAAGAGCGATTGGACCGATATGTCCAAAAAAAAATCTATGGGCCGCTGGGTATTGATGAGTTGTTTTTTGTGGATCTATTGCAACCCGTGCCCGATAGGCCCTATGCGGCCACGGAAGCATGCCCGTGGCGGCGGATGGTGCTAAGCGGCATGGTGCATGATGACAATGCCTATGCGATGGGCGGCATCGCCGGTCATGCAGGGCTGTTCGGCACCGCCCGGGCCGTCCGCATCTACCGCCAGTACGGCGAGAACGCGATCGAGCTGGTCCGGGCCAACCCGTACCGGCTCAGCACCGACATCTGGGGCATCGGCTTCCGGAC
>DAIEHU010000177.1 GCA_027353395.1 Desulfobacteraceae bacterium | reverse complement strand
GAAATAAATGTCGGCATACTGGGTTTAGGAACTGTGGGCACCGGAATTGCGAAAATACTGATCAATAACGGCCCGCTCATTGCTTCCCGTCTGGGCGCAAAATTGACGTTAAAAAAAGCCGCTGACCTTTATATCGACAGAGACTGCGGCATTGACTTCGGCAAAAACGTGCTCACCACCGATCCTTTTGCAGTGACGGATGATCCGGATATCGACATCGTCCTTGAGATGATCGGGGGCCAGACCATCGCCAAAGACTTGATTCTAAAAGCCATTGCAAACGGCAAGCACATCGTCACCGCCAACAAGGCGCTGCTTGCATCCCAGGGCGGCATGTTGTTCAAAGCTGCGGCGGAAAAAGGCGTTACCATCGCTTTTGAACCCAGTGTCGGCGGATGCATGCCCATTATCAAGACCATCCGGGAAAGTCTTGCCGGCAACCGCATCCTTTCCATTTCCGGCATCTTAAACGGCACCTGCAATTATATCCTGTCCAAAATCACCAGAGATGGCGTGTCATTTGAAACCGCCCTGGCCGGGGCTCAGGCGGCAGGCTTCGCCGAAGCGGATCCAACGCTGGATATCGAAGGCCATGACACAGCCCACAAGCTGGCCATCCTTTCATCCATCGCCTTTGGTATGGAAATCAGCCTCAAGGATATTTATGTGGAGGGAATCACCCGCGTCTCAGCCATGGACATCGAGTTTGCGCAGCAGAGCAGCTACCGGATCAAACTGCTGGCCATCACCAAATTCACGGAAAACGCGGTGGATGCCAGGGTGCATCCCACCATGATTCCGTTTTCCAATCCCCTGTCCCATGTGGATGGGTCCATGAACGCCGTGATCATTTCCGGCGACGCGGTGGGCGATATGATGCTTTACGGACACGGGGCCGGCATGATGCCGACAGCCAGCGCCGCCATCAGCGATGTTATCGATATCGCACGGAACCTCATCAACAAAGCAGCCTCATTTGTTCCCATGCAGTCGTTTCAGATGGCGCAGATCCGCGATATCCCGTTCCGGTCCATTGACGACATATCCACCTGCTATTATGTCCGGTTTTCCGCAAAGGACCAGCCGGGCGTGCTTTCAAAAATCTCCGGCATCCTCGGCGACCATCAGATCAGCATCAAATCCGTGCACCAGACGGAACGCAAATTAAATGGCGCAGTGCCAATCATGATGCTCACCCACATCGCCAAGGAAGCGGAAGTCAAAAAAGCGCTGGCGAAAATTTCATCCCTGGAAGTGATCACCGACAAACCCGTGGTCATCCGGATCGAAGGATAAAAGGATAAGAAATCCCATGCATATTATCTGCTCTGACCTGGAAGGCGTCTTCGTCCCTGAAATCTGGATCAATGTGGCGAAACATACGGGTATTGAAGAACTCAAACTGACCACCCGGGATATTTCGGATTATGATGTGCTGATGAAAAAACGTCTGACTATTTTGAAAGAACACCGGCTGACCTTGCATGATATCCAGACGGTCATCCAAAAAATAGACCCGCTGGATAGAGCGGTGGAATTTCTGAACTGGCTGCGATCCCATCATCAACTCATCATCGTATCCGACACTTTTGTGGAATTCGCTGGCCCTTTGATGGAGAAACTGGGGAGGCCCACTCTGTTCTGCAATTCCCTGGTGGTAGCGCCGGACGGGGCCGTCACGGATTACCGGCTACGTCAGAAAGACGGTAAACGCAAAACCGTTCAGGCCCTGCACAGTTTAAATTACCGGGTGGTGGCATTCGGAGATTCATATAACGATATCAGTATGTTAAAAGAAGCTGATGCGTCATTTCTGTTCCGGCCCCCGGCCAATGTGGTAAAAGAATTTCCAGAAATACAATCGACTGATGATTACAAAGAACTCAAAGAATGGATCATTGACGTTATTAAGCGTTAAACCCATTAATGTTTGATATTAAAAAACAACCCAACGGCGTCGTGTTTAAAATTCATGTCCAGCCAAAGGCTTCCAAAAACGCTTTTGCGGGCCTGCACGATGATGCCTTAAAAATCCGGCTGACCGCTCCACCGGTGGATGGGGCCGCCAATAAAATGTGCGTTCATTTTCTGGCAAAAGAGTTGGGAATTCCGAAATCCGCCATCACCATTGTCGCGGGCCAAACCAGCCGTAACAAACATATCTGCATCAGCTTTCCGCCGGACCGGTCCCCTGCCTTGTCGATGGACGATCCATCAGAACAATTGATCCGCATGATAAAAAATCTGGCTGCTGCAAAAACCTCTTGACACCGCCCCAGAAAAGAAAGTATAAGGTTATTCTTTTAAAAATATTGATGCGGGGTGGAGCAGTCTGGTAGCTCGTCGGGCTCATAACCCGAAGGTCATAGGTTCAAATCCTGTCCCCGCTACCAAATAAAATCAAGGGCTTAGAGAGATTTTCTAAGCCCTTTTTTATGCCCTATTTTAAATTCCAACCCTATTTCCAACCCATGGGATAAATCCAGCATCCAACAAAAAAAACCGGAAGCGCTCTCGCACCCCGGCTTTTCCTCCTGAATATTTTCTTTTCAGTTATACCTTACTCTTTTTTACGGGTCTTTCGGATTGCCACCGGCGATGGCTCCTTTTTATTTTCGTTATACATCGCAACAAAATTGAATGGAGGAAGATGGAGCGGTTGCAAGCCTGCGCGTTGCGTCAGGTCAGCAATGGCTTCCCGGACATAGGGAAAAACGATAGCGGCACAATTGATATTGGCGATGCGCCCCAACTCATCTTTTGGGGGTGCATTTTCAAAAGCAAAGACGCCTTCGTAAGTCACTGAGAAGCGGAAAGGCTGTTTATCGGAATCGGATGATACCGATAGCAGCAAATAAAGCCTCTTCTCCGATTGTTTGAATTGAATTCCAACATTATTCTCAAGAACAATCGGCTTGTCCTTTTCCATTTTATATTGCTGGTTTATTGAAAAGCGGCTCTCTGTTAGCCGGATATGTGCGATAGAAAAATTAAGTTCCATATATGACTTCATCAAGATTGGCATTAAAAACGCCATCCTGAAGCTGATAAGCTTTTTTACTTTTTACCTCGGCAAAATATGTAACCGTGGCAACTCCCCTTACAGGCTCCTCTTTTTTCCGGATCACATTCAACATTTCCGGATAGGCATCCAGAATGCGGAGGAGGTTATCCATTCCTTTACTTTGGCATATCTTGCCGGATTCATAACGCGCAAAACTTTTCAATCCGCCGCCAACGATCTCGGCCATTTGCTCCTGGGTCAGCCCCAATTTTTTGCGAATTGTCTTAATCTGTTGGCCGGTGAGCAGGCCATCGACCTGGCGCTGAAATTCCTTCAGCATTTTTCCTGATTTTTTTAAGGTCTCGGGATCAACAATTGCTTCCCCGCAATCAGAACATTCATAGGCGACATAATCCGGAATAAAAATTTCTTTCCCCTTATATTCAAATCTTTCCGTGCCGATCTTTTTCTGAAGATCGTTGCCGCAGATCGGACATTTTTGTTTTTCCATCTATTCATCGCCCCCTTCGTCTTTTTTCATCTGAACCAGAACCGCCTTTATATGTATCATTATGATACTTTTTTAATCACTGTCAACCCATTTATTAACGGGAAACTCTCCAATCAGGAAATTTGGTATCATTCTTTATTTTATAAAGCAGGCCGCTTCCCTGGCTTCTCATATCCGGTATGCGCATTCAGACCAAGCAGGGTTTCAACCTGTCCAGCCGCCCGCATGATCTGATAAATATCAATGTGATCAACCGTTGTGTCCGGCGTGACATAATTCTTGAGGTACGTCTCGGACTTTGATGTCACGCCGTTGCGGGCGCATACCAGATATGACACGGACTCGGCTTCAAGTTCCCGCTGGGCATGGCTCATCTTATACCGAGGGGGCACATTCAGCGCCTTGTCCGGCCCCAGATGCCCTAAAAACAGATACCCCAGCTCATGCGCTATGGAAGCGAACTGGACGGGCGGGAGATGATTGTTGTTCACCTGCATCCTATATGTTGTGACTTCTTTGGGCTTGTTTGGGTCTTGGGGTTCTTTTGCCCGATAAATGACGCGGATCGATCCGGCATTCCGATCACCGGCATCCACTTTAATACATTGGATGTTCCTCCTGCTCATCCGCTCAATACAGGTACTTACCCGTTCTGCGGTAATGGTGCCTTGTGCAAAAAAAGACGCCACATCTTCAGGCAGCTCTTTCCCTTCCGTATCCAGAATGTCGTAAACAAAGGCCACTGGACCGAAAGGCCAAAGAATGACCAGCGGGCGAGCGCCTTCCTCTGGAATACGGCCGAAGCGTTCACACCAGTCATAGGCCGATGCCGCATAGCTCAAACCCGGCTTTTGAATTTGAAGGAGCATGGCGTTAAATGGCGCAAAATTGCGCAGACGAACCACGAAATCCAGCAATTCCTTGTAATCCTGGCTTTGGGTATAAAGCCGGGAATCGGTCAGTAGTTGATCCAGAAGGCTTCTGGCGATGTCTGCGTCGGTTGAGGTCTTTTGCGGATTATTTTCCATTATATCTCCCTGATTCCATTCTAATTGCCAGAGCCGGAAACGCCCTCACAGGCTATCATTCAAACCAATCTCAAAAAATCCCGATTATCCGCTGAGGTATAGGTTAACTATCTTGATTCATGTAAGCAACCTTATTCATTTACACCCAGGGCCGTTGTCGAAATATATATTTGAAATAACAATTTGTTTTCATAATGCGTTAATATTTCTCTATTTTTTTAAAGCCATTTAAAGCATATCCGACTATGAATATTGCCACCAACTTTTTTGATAGCCCTGTCTTCGTTAATCCATATTATGCCTGAACCGCTGCTATAGAAATTCTTTGATACCTTCTTTAATTATCTGTTTTCCTTGACTTACCTTAAAATATTACCCATATTCGGAAAAACACTAAAATGGAATGATGGAATCGAATATCCGCTTCGTTTTAAAAAAGGAGGGAGAGCAACGTACTTTTGGGCTAAAACAACTTTGGATGGGAAACCGGGCATTTCTGTCTATGACCACATGGTGAATGTCGGCTGCGTGGCCAGCGTCATCGCGGAGGGGCTGCCGGGACTGGTTCGGCGGTTCAGTCTTGAATCGTCGCTGGTTGGTGCTTTGGCGGCCCTTCATGATCTGGGTAAAATATCCCCTGCTTTTCAAAATAAATGCGAAGATTGGCTTTCTAAAAACGGCCTTGATAAAATAGCCCGAAATGGCTGCTGGGATACGGGGATGGAGCCAGATCACGGCAAGGTTTCCCATGCCGCAATCATGCCTTTCCTTTTGAAATCAGAATTTCCCAGAAAGACCGCCTCGCTGATCGCCTGCCTGCTTGGCGGACATCACGGCCGGTTGACGCCACCAAATGAACGGGGCTATCGTCCAAACAAAAATATTTCCGAGCGTTCCAGCGGTATTGATTGGGAGTCAGAACGAATGGCGGCGGCCCGCCAAATATGGGAGTATTTTTCGCCAAGTACCCCCCATTTTCAAGTCGATGAATCCGTCCCCTTTCTCTGGTGGCTTGCGGGGCTTGTCAGTGTTGCGGACTGGATCGGTTCCGACGAGCGATTTTTCCCGCCCGAACGGATGCCTCCCGCTTTCGGTCCCGAGGCTGCCGCACGCCATGCCCTTGCGGAAATCGGGTTTTCCCCGCCGGTTATCATCCCGAATCTTGCATTTGATAATATCTTCGGTTTTCCTCCCAACGACATGCAGTCAAAGGCCCTTGAGACCATTTCCGGCCCCGGCGTTTATGTCATCGAAGCCCCCATGGGCATGGGCAAAACGGAAGCGGCCCTTGGCGCGGCGTATCAACTGATGACCTCCGGGAAAGCAAACGGCATCTATTTTGCGCTTCCCACCCAGGCCACCAGCAACCGGATTCATCTGCGGGTCAATGAATTTTTAGGCCGCATTGCGCCGTAATCTCCTGCAAGCCGCCTGATTCACG
>DAIEHU010000176.1 GCA_027353395.1 Desulfobacteraceae bacterium | reverse complement strand
CGCCGTTGATACAGCAACCTTTGCTGGTGGATGTTTCTGGTGCATGGAAGCGGCGTTTGAAAAACTTGACGGGGTTGCGGATGTGGTTTCCGGATATTCCGGGGGACAGGAGGCGAATCCCACCTACGAGCAGGTTTCCAGCGGGAAAACCGGTCATCTGGAATCGATTCAGATCACCTTTGATCCGAAAAAAATTTCCTATGAACACCTGCTGGATGTTTTCTGGCGTCAGATTGATCCCACGGACGGCGGCGGATCATTCGTTGACCGGGGAAATCAGTACCGGTCCGCCATTTTTTACCATAACGAGGCACAGCGGATTTCGGCTGAAAAATCAAAGAAAAAGATTGAACAATCCATCAGATATAGCGGCCCGGTGGTTACAGAAATAAGAGCATACAACATGTTTTATCCAGCGGAAGAAATCCATCAAGATTTTCACCAAAAAAATCCCATTCGTTACGAATTCTATCGTCACGGTTCCGGAAGGGATAAATACCTGAAAACAATAAGGGGCAAAACGCCTGGAAACGGAGTATCGCCATCCGCGTGTGTTCGCCAGGAGGACGGCGATCTGAAACAACGGCTCACGCCCTTGCAATATGCGGTTATCCGGCAGGGCAAAACAGAACCGCCCTTTGACAATGCGTTCTGGGACAATAAAAAGCCGGGCATCTATGTGGATGTGGTATCTGGAGAACCGCTCTTCAGCTCCGCGGATAAATTCGATTCTGGCTCCGGTTGGCCGAGTTTCACAAGACCGATTTCAAAAGATGCCCTGGTGGAAAAAAAGGACGCTTCCCTCTTTATGACCCGGATTGAGATCCGGAGCCGAAAGGCAGATTCCCATCTCGGACACGTATTTGATGATGGGCCGGAACCCACGGGACGCAGGTATTGTATTAATTCCGCGGCCCTGCGGTTTATTCCCAAAGAAGACCTTGAAAAACAGGGATATGGGGCGTTTGCCCGGTTGTTTGATTAACAAAAAAGCACCGTTCAAGAAGGTGGCCCTGAACGGTGCTTTTATATTATGGTCATTTTCTGATGGCGCCTAATGCTGGCTCCGGGGTTTTGAATTCTTCGGCGGTCTTTTTTCCCAGACGTTTGAAATCTACCAGCCCGCCCCAGCCGGTTTCCAAAGTATCGGCCATTATTTTTTCGAAATACCCTTTCTGGATAAGCCGTCCGTCCTTATCCTGGATATCCTGAAGTGTTGGCGCGGCGGCGCAGTCCGTATATTTTTGAATCAGTTCCATGCTCCGGGAATTTTCAAACACCTTTGAACGGGTGATGTAGGGGAAATAGCCTTCCAGCAGGCTGATGCCCTTGGCCATCTTGCGGAATCGTTTTCGCCGGGTGCAAAGATACATGACTTGGTAGAAAATTTTTTGGACATTAACCATGGAATAAAAAAACCACCGGGGAACAAACCGGATTTTAGGGATAACATGCCCCGGGACTGGATCATGGGTGGTATAATAAGCGTATCCCACATCATGCAGGGATTTCACCGGAACTCCCTGAGCCCCGCTCGCCAGCCGAACCACCCCCCGATGATATTCATCTTTGGCCATAATATCGGAAATCACCGCCGCCACCCAATCCACCGGCACGATATCAAGCCGGTTTTCCGGCGCGGTCAGGAAAGGGAGTTTCCCCATATACCCAAGCATCATGACGATATAATGCAGGTTGTAGGTTTTGGTGCGCCCCGTACGGGCCGATCCGCCGATGATGGTGGGCTCAAAAATAACGATCTGATCATTTCGCTGGTTGATTTTATCCAGCATGAACGCCTTTGCTTCCGCCTTGGTCTGCGCATAGGTATTGTCGGGTTTTCCCGGATGAAATTCCGGGAAATCCTCCGGAATGGGTTTCTTGTGAATGCCATAGGCATAACCGGTGGAAATATAATATAAAGTGGGCTTGCTTTTTCCGTATAACTCACGGTGCTGTTTGATGGCATCCAGCAAATCATAAATTTTTTGAGAAAACATCACGTTGGGAATCCGGATGACATCGTAGGGCTGATCAAACCGGACATCTGCCGCGCCATGAAGGATCTTTTCCGTTTTTTCAATTAATTCGGAATATAATGCAGGATTAATGCCCAGTTTTTCCTTTTCCACATCAATTTCCACCAGCCGGGACCGTTCCACAAGTTTTCGGCGGGCCGGAATGTCCAGATCCAGGGAATCAACCACCGATTCAAATCTGGCCTGAACGCCGTTTCCTTTTTTATCTTTCCGGATCGCAAAATAAAAAACCGCATCCGGATCCTTTTTCATCAAATCTTCCACAACCACTGGAACAACGGTACCGGTAATGCCTGTTACGAAATAAATCATAATTCCCCCTTCAAATCGCGGATAAATTTTTTAAAAAACGTTCGAGAGCTTGACCATCGTCAGCAGCTTTATCAGCGGCAACGGCCATCGGTGCGCACAGTAAAAGTTATGGGTCTTGCCGTTAAATCGCGATTTGGTAAACGCGATCCCCCTAAAATTATAGATAAAATTGCCATACCGGTAAACCAGCCGCTCGATGCTCTTTAATACCCGGGATTCAGATGTTTTATCCTGATCGTCCAGCACCAATATCGACAACCCCAGATTTACTTCCTTGAGTCCTTCCTTTTTAAAGGTTTCCATGGCGCATATCAGCAGGGAATAAAAAATGCCCTGACGAAAACTATTGCTGAACCGGGAAATATTGGGGACATAACTGATGACCTTACCATCCTTATAAATCGGGTCGAAAAAAACAAAGCCCACGAGCTTGTCTTCATGGTAGGCGAAAAACTTGCGGGTTTCTTCTTCGTGGTCCATGACCATGGGACGGATCAGAAATCCGATTTCCCGGTTTTTGATTTTCCGGGTGGACATCCACTCTTTTGAAAGTGCATGGTGCCGGTTTTCCTCGCAGCATTCCCGGATAACGATTCCGCTTTTGCGGGTCTGATTAAGCGATGTGCGCAATATCTGTTTTTTCTTGCCGGAAAGGCTCCAATTTTCCATATCCACAATGGTCTCAACGCCAAACTGGGTGGCGTAATAACCGAACCGTTCATGCATCAGCCTGGCCACCGGCTCGGTGATCTGAACAAAGCCTGCGCGCTTGAATTTTTGCATAAAGGCCGCGATGATCATTTCCCGGTCATCCTCATGGCATACCGGGTCAGACAGCACCATCTGACTGCCCCATTTCTGCATATAAGCGATAAATCCCTTACCCGGCATATCAAAAAAACGCATTCCCGGCTGCAAGGTTGAAAACGACATGCAGTGGCTGCCGTATTTTTTGATATACGCCATCCGCTCTTCAAAGCTGAAGGCGAAGGCTTCGGGGAGAGGTTCCGCTTTTTCCTTGCCGTCCGGCAGCACCCATCCGCTGGTCATGTTTGCCGCGGGAACGTATTTGGACTGAATCAATGTCTTTGAGGAAGAATTAAACATAAACATACAAATCACCTTTCTGCAATTGTGGCGGTTGGTTCAGTGAAAAAGCGTCCTGTTGAAACAATAGAGTCAAAAGGTATCGGACAAAATTGAAACCATTATTGACGATAACACTATGTCATAGTTTTAGAAATAACCATTTCGAAAAAAACATGAGGTTAATGCTAGCCAAAAGCTAGTGTTTTTTCTGACTATAATGTTAATTTTATTGATTTTATTAAAATCGTTGCGCTATGTTAGCGACTTAATTCTTAAACCATATTCTCCCAAATAAACAAAATCATCAGAAGAAATAACAAATATGAACATACTCATCATTGCTAATCCCATTGCCAGCGGCGGGGACGCAGGAAAAAGGGCCCAAGCACTGGCCGCCATCCTGAAACGCAGAGGGCACCAAGCGGAACCGTATCTCACCCGGTTTGCTGGGGACGGAAAGCAGCGCATATCCAGGATCGTTCAGGAATCGTTCGACCGAATCGTTGTTGTAGGCGGCGATGGAACGTTTAATGAAATCATCAATGGACTGCCCGATAACGCCGGAATCCCCATTGTCCAGCTCCCGACAGGAAATGCGAACCTTCTCGGCAAAGATCTTTGTCTGCCGCGAACGCCTGCCGGAACAGCCGATTTGATCGAAAACGGCCGCGTGATCATGGCGGATCTCGCAATAATGAATGGCATGAAATTTATCATGATCGCGGGGGCAGGATTCGACGCCAGGGTCACGGAAGCGCTCAAGGCCGTCAGGACCGGAAGGATCAGTAATTTGAGCTATGCACTTCCGGTCTTGCGCGCCCTGCGGGCCGGTTCGCACGATATATTTGATGTGAGGGTGGATGGCCGGCATCATGCCAAAGGCGAAATCGTGCTGGTCTGCAATGCGCGCTGCTACGGCGGGATCTGCCAAATGGCGTTTGACGCCGGGGTGGACACCGGAAGCCTGGATATAATCGTGCTGCCGAAAGAAAACGCGGGATCAATCGCCCGCTATTTCTTCATGGCCCGGTTCAGCCGGATCACCCGGCTCAAAGGGGTCCGTTATTTCAAAGGAAGACAGATCATCATCACCGCCGACACTCCTGTTCCCATGCAGCTCGATGGAGATTTCGCCGGCAGATTTACGGACATCCATATTTCCCTCAAGCCGCATTGCCTGCCCATCATGGCGCCATGACCCAAGTTTGTCAACTGATCGCGGGGAAAGAATGCAGGGAAAGGATTGACGGCGCCGCCGCATTTATTTATAATACAGCGAGAAAAAATTATTTCAATGGATGGTGGATATCCTTTACCGGGAGGCGCTTGTGTTCAACGACAAAAAAGTCATCGTGATTATGCCGGCATACAATGCGGCGGCGACATTAAAACAGACCTATGATGAGGTGATGGCGCAACAAATGGTGGATCTGGTGATTGTCGTGGATGACGCCAGCCGTGATGAAACGGTACAGATTGCGCAATCGCTTCCCCACGCCCTTGTTTATGCTCATCAGAAAAACAAGGGGTATGGCGCCAATCAGAAAACCTGCTACCGGATGGCCCTTGAGCAGGACGGGGATATCGTCATCATGGTGCATCCGGATTACCAGTACACCCCGAAACTGATTCCGGCCATGGCGTCCATGATTGGAAACGGCCTTTATTCCTGCGTTCTGGGGTCTCGTATCCTGGGAGGCCATGCCCTGAAAGGCGGGATGCCGAAATGGAAATATGTCGCCAACCGTTGCCTCACGCTTGTTGAAAACCTGTTGACAGGCGCCAAATTATCGGAATACCACACCGGATATCGCGCATTTTCGCGGGAGCTTCTGCTGAAACTGAATCTTGAAAACAATTCCGATGATTTTGTTTTCGACAACCAGATGCTGGCCCAGATTCTCTGGATGGGGTATATGATCGCGGAAGTCAGTTGCCCGACCCTTTATTTCGCCGAAGCATCATCCATTAATTTTAGACGCAGCGTCACGTATGGCCTGGGGTGCCTGGAAACCGCGCTGAAATTCCGGATGGCGCGGATGGGTCTGACAGTCAGCCCGCTTTTTCCATAACAATACCGCAGGCGAGATTTCTCCGCTTTTTGCAAAACTGTCAATCTTCGAAAACCCCCAGCTTCAGCGGCAGCCACCAGGTAAATCCGAAAAGGATTGTTTTAACCAATATGTGCTGCGGCATCAGGCCTTTTTGCTTTCCAATGGGAATCGACACGGCAAGTTCCAGCGGATGCAGGATGGTCCATCCCAGCATGACGCCCCACCAGAGGATGCGCATCATGCCGCCATGAAAAGGGAAAAAACATCCCCAAAAGACAAACAACCACCCGGCCACACTCCCTGCCATCAACCCTTTCCAAAAGACTCGCTTTTTCATCACATTTCCCCCACCGCATGAATTAAATGAATAAAGAACCCTATCATTTCTCGGCCGTGTTTGTTTAACCTTGACTTTTTATTCAAACTTATTGATTATTAATGAAATAATTAAAATTTCGACAAAAATCGGCCTGATAACGATATTTATCGTAC
>DAIEHU010000175.1 GCA_027353395.1 Desulfobacteraceae bacterium | reverse complement strand
CGATCTCCGACCGCCCGCCGGTGCTGCCGCCGCTGGCGCTCGCGGACATGGTGGCCGGTCTCTATGGCGCCTACGCGACGATGGTGGCGCTGCGGGTGGCGGAGCAGACCGCCATGACGGATGCGGCGTTTGCTGATTTTCTGAAAAGCCGGGGATTTAACGAGGGACAAATCCGGGAGTTTGAAAAAGGACGGCAGGACATCCCCATCCTTACCGGCCCCCATCTCGGCGGGTTCAATCAACCCATATCCGTGCCGGAACTAATTGAATTCACAGCTAAAGCATCGGCCATGTGCGTTGCAGACCGGTATTTCCGGGTAAAATTCCGCTAACGATCCGGTAACCGGCAAGCAATGGCTTTAATGAGCATGACCGCTGGAATGATTGCTAACAGGGGGGCAGCCAAATAGACAGGAGCCAGAATGCTTGTTGGCGGCGGCGCTGATTCCCGGCTAAAGTAACTGAACGCTATCAAGAACAGGCCAAAAGCGGCAAACAGCAACCCGCCGGCAAAATTAACCCGGTACCAGTTGCGATCGGAAATGAAGGCTTCTTTTACCCGGATACCGTACCAATGATTCATTGGAATAATCCGGAGTACCAGAGGAAAAGAAATAATCACCACCAGAATTCCCAAACCTGCATGAACATAAGGGATAGGCACGACCATCAACTATATCCTATCAACAATAAAAAATCTTCAATTAGCCGCGGAACGCATTAGCTCAGCGGCGAGCCGCCTTTTGGCGCGTCCGCTGGAATGATTCTTTGGGCATTTGCAGCTTTTCAATTCCCGTTTATCCGTTTACCGAATGAAATTGCATATGCGGGCGAGCGGAATAGAAGGACAGGATCATTCGTCGGCTCAATACCGTCAGTCATCACAAGAGGGTCGAAGTTGATCTTTTCGCATTCCGCGCCTTTCCGCGGCGTCGCGGAAAAAATTGTCAACGTACCTATTTTGACCTCCTTGCGGTCCGCGGGCCATAACAATGTGGGGTTGTTCTCTGGATCGCCTGGAACGCCAATCGTCAGAATCATGTCCCAGCGCACGGGGCCTTGCTTGATTCGATCAATCAAGTTCTTCTCAAGAAAATCCGGCGGGGATGACTTGAGTTCGTCATCGGACATCCGTTTTTCTCCATCCTGGGGAACGAAGCGCCAGCGAACTATCGTGGTGTTCTTTTCGCGGTTCACGAATTTAAACGTGTGAATACTAAAATAACTACTGTTGGCCCAACTGGGCGGGGGATTGTGGCTGGCCAGAAACTCCGCCTGCGGCAAGCTATCGGGATGGGATGCCTTGAATGCCTTGATCTTCTCCGGGTCAGGTTTGCCGGTTGCGGGGTCGGGTTTCTTAGCGACAATGTCGTCGACAAATGTCTGTGGCGTCGCCGCGCCAAACATTGGCGTGTTCAACATGGTCATATGCTGAAGTTTGCCACCGGGCAGCCTGAACTCCAAGGCCATGCCTCGCGGAATCTTTGCTGTATCTGGGACATTGGGATTGCCACCGGGCATGGAAAAACGCGCGACGACCGGCACGGGTTTGCCCGAAAAAAGCGCGGAGCGCGTATAAGCGCGCGCCTCCGGAAATCCAACAAACTCGCCTGCAGCGCACGTTCCCTTGGTGTGATTACGGCGCTCCCCCTTGTGCACTCCGAAAGTGCGCTCTAAAGCAGAAATCGCTTGATCTGCCGTCACCGTTTGTTCCGCTGCAATGCTAAGCGGCGCGGCGAAAACCAGCATTCCACTTAGCAGCCATATAGGCAAATCGCTTCTCTTGATCAGCATACAAACTCCTTTAATTTTCCGAAGCCGGACAAGACGCTCAACGCCATTTTCACTGGCACCGGCTGTTTGGCGTCCAGTGGGAAAAAATATTGTACGATGTCTTTGAGATTTCAGTTACCACGTGGAAACAACCTTATTGCTTCGTCACCTATCGTTTCATAAAGTCCAAGCGAGCGTTATATGAAGAGACAAATCCCGTGAAGCAGTTTGTAGCATTTATCCGGTTAAAAAACCATTCTTTTTTCCAATGATTCAATACAATTCTAAATAGTTGAATTTTCCTTGTAACTGAACCGTCGGTTTGCGAAATTGTCCGGCAAACGCGCCTATGCCTTTTGCCATTCATTTCATCATCCCGTCACCCCATACAATTTTGAATCGCCGTTGCCACAACCTCAACGGCCCGGTCAATCTCATTCTCCGTTGTCATCCGCCCCACACTGAACCGGAGAGTGCCTTTGGCCCAGTCTTCGGGCACCCGCATGGCTTTCAGCACATGGGAAATTTCAACCGTGTCCGAATGACAGGCCGCGCCGGCGGAGGCCGCCACCTCAAGGCCGATTTCCTCCAGCAGCCGGTTGGCTTCCATGCCGAAAAACGAAAGACTCAGCGTATTGGGCAGGCGGCGTTCCTGATGCCCGTTCAGCCGGACCCCGTCAATCCGGGCACGGAGGCCGTCATGAAGACGGTCCCGGAGACGCTGCATGTGCGCCCGGTTTTGCGCCAGATGCCGCCCCGCGGCTTCGCAGGCGGCCCCTAATCCTACGATTCCCATGACATTTTCCGTGCCCGCCCGGCGCCCCCCTTCCTGGCCCGCTCCATGACAGAACGGCTCCAGTTTTAATGGCTGCCGGACATACAGAACACCAACCCCCTTGGGCGCATAGACCTTGTGCCCGGCCAAGGATAGGAGGGAAACGGAGAGATCCTGGACATCCGTGGGGATTTTTCCAACGGACTGGGCTGCGTCCGTGTGCATCAAAATTTCATGCCGAGCCGCCAGATCGGCGATTTCCCGGATGGGCTGAATTACGCCGGTCTCATTGTTGGCGTGCATGATGGAAATCAGAATGGTGTCCGGCCGGATGGCGGTTTCCACATCCCGCACACGGACCATACCGGCATCATCCACTGGGAGATAAGTGGTATTAAACCCCTCGGTCCCTAAAAACCCGCACACGTTAAGCACCGCGGGATGCTCGATTTTAGATGTGATAATATGTCCACCCCGGTCTTTCATGAGCCGTGCGGCGCTTTTAATGGCGTGGTTGTTGGATTCGGTGCCGCCGCTGGTAAACAGTATTTCATCCGGTGTGCAGTTCAAAAGATCAGCCACCTGAGCCCTTGCCTTTTCCACGGCCTGACGGGGCGCGATTCCGTACCAGTGGGAACTGGAAGGATTGCCGAACTGGGTTTCAAAAAACGGCCGCATGGCGAGGGTCACTTCCGGGGCGGGCGGCGTGGTGCCGTTGTAATCAAGATATATGGGCGCTATCATTTTCCGCATCTTCCTTATGTGCAAATGGATTAAAATTGTAAACAGGGCGGGACGGAGCGCAACGGCCCTGGGCGTCCGGATGGCGGTCACGGTATAAAAAAGTTTTTTTCACTGATCTTTATACTGGTTTTGTATAAAACCAATATGATTTCCATGTCAAAGGGCTTTTCAGGAAAAAGAAATTCAAAAATCAGGATTTACCTGATTGTATATCTTCCGGAATTCTGTTAATCGGTGCTCACAACTTTTTTAAGGAGGAGAGGTGTATGAAAAGAATAACATTGTTTCTGATCGGAATTGCGGTTTGTTTTGTTTTGACCGGGTGTAACGAAAAATACACCATTTCAAGAAATATCCCGGATGCGGAAAACGCCATTTTCACCAGCACCGGCCGCCTGTTTGTGACTGGCGGCACCAATATTTATGAAATCGATGCAAATGGGACTGCATCGCCGCTGTGCGCGGAAGGGAAATACAATTTCACCGGCATGGCCCAGGTGGGGAACTACCTGTATGCGGTTGCTACGGAATACAGGTTTGACGCGTCAGGTTCCGGGTGCAGCCTCAATATCTTCTCCCCCACCGGGGTGGCTGATTTTGTCAATTGCGTCAGCAACATGTTCAAGCGTTCGGTCCTTCTGTGCGCGGAAATCGTCCCCGGCGATCTGAATTTTACTGAAATCTACACCATTCAAAACGTCCTGATTCCCAACGGCATGGTGGCGGACGCCGCCGGAAGGCTCTATATCGCGGACGAAACTTTTCTGCCCGTAGGCAAAATCATCCGCCTGACGCTCCCCGGCCCCATGTCTGTTTCACGTCAGGAAACCTGGCTCGCTGCTTCAAACAAGGTCTATTCCCCAAACGGCATGGATATTCGCGGAAACAAAATTTATTTCACGGATTTCAATTTGTGGTCTTTAAAGCAAGCTTCCGTTAAAACGGTTTCTATAGGCGCGGACGGCGCGCCCGGAGCGGTCGCCACCATTTTTGAACGCACCGGGTTGTTTGACGATCTGGCAGCCGGAACGGTTTACGGCACCAACGTGGTGGCGGTGGCGGATTTTCTCAAAGGCACTGTGGTGGGAATTAAGGATAACGGCATTAAACAGAGCAGCCCGCTGGCTGAAACGGACCCGGGCCTGTTCGCCTCCCCGTCTTCCGTAACCTTCGGCCGGGGTCCGAATTACACCGGCCTGGACCTGATCGTCACGGAGAAAGGAATCATGTTTGAACACTATTCCGATTTCGGCAACAAGGTGTCCGGAATGGTCATCAAATAACCCGGCAATTGATCCTTATTCCATTTTGCATTCAAGATGACATCAAGGCGGCAAGTTTGTAAGTTTTGGAGCCGACGACGCAGCCAACGCGGATGCCGCTTGAATGCGAATTGGAATTATCACAAAAAAACAGAGCGGCGGAGAATGCTTTGCTTCCCGCCGCTTTTTCTGTCCACTGGCGCCTTGCCCGCGGACATTTTACAAAGCTGTCCGAAAATCGATTTTTTGCGAGTCCTTCTTTACTTGATGTCGTATTCAAGCGTGTCCGTCAGGGTATCGTCCATTTTATTCTCCTTTTCCCGGCCGAAAACAATCACGCCTTTTCCGGCCAGCGGATGTTCCCCTTTGTTGACATACATGGGCTCCGCATCCTGCGGATAGATGAACGTTCCGTTGGTGCTTTTGTCCTTCAGCATAAACACGCCGTTCCGGTTTTCAATATGGGCGTGGATCCGGGATATCCAGGAATATTGAATGACCACATCATTAAACTCTTCGCGCCCGATGGAGATGGCGGGCTTTTGAAAATCCACGGTAATGACCTGCCCGCCCCTCATCAAATAAAGACTGGAGCAAAGCGCCTTGGAGAGCTTGCGGCAGTCTATGACCATCGTCGTGTTCTGGTCTTCATGGATAATTTCAAAGAGTTCAATCTCGCCGGAAATATTTTTGGCTGTGATTTTGGTGATGTACCGGGTAAAATGGCTTGAATCCTCCGGCAGATGATCAATGGTTGCACGGGTTGCGACAATCTGCTGCGGATTAGCGTAATCCACGACCCTGGCGGCGACATTGACGGCATCGCCAAAAATATCGCCGTGATCCATCACAACAGGGCCATAATGAATCCCGATATGGATGTTGACCAGGGGAACGCCCTCGCTGGAGAGTTTGATGCCGTTTTTCCATATCCCCTCTTTCATGGCTTTCTGCATTGATTTGGCGGCTTCAATGGAATTACCGGATGAATCGAAAGTCGCGAGAATGGCGTCTCCCACCGTCTTGATGACTTTCCCTTCGAACCGGACCGTCAAATCAGACAGGTGCTTGAGTATCTTTCCCACGATTTCCTGTCCCGCCTGATCGCCAGATAATTCATAAATCTTCGAGCTTTTCGAAATATCAGCGAATAATATGGCCAAATGGCAGGTCATGCCGTTAGATCCCATCAGAATTTATTCCGAATCAACCCGTGAATAAAAGACGCCGTAATAATTGAGCGAATACCTCCGCTTCTCCTGATCCTTGCGCCAAATGTCCTCGGTCGCGATCCGGCTCCCGTGGGCATATTCATCCGAGTCCATCTTCGAATACGTATTGGTTCCGATATTGCCGTCATAGGGCACATTGACGGCGCCGGGAAAATAATAGGCAATAATATCGCCTTTTTTCACAATAAAGGGACTATCAAAATCAATGGTTTTTTTACCGGGCGCCCCGGCGTCAAATGTTAGCTCTTTGCTGTAGATGACGACAT
>DAIEHU010000174.1 GCA_027353395.1 Desulfobacteraceae bacterium | reverse complement strand
TCCAGGGCAAAAAAAACGCGCCCTGTTTGATTTTCATTGATGAAATCGACGCGGTGGGCCGGCATCGCGGCGCGGGACTTGGCGGCGGGCACGATGAGCGGGAGCAGACATTAAACCAATTGTTAGTTGAAATGGACGGGTTTGAGTCCAACGAGGGGGTCATTCTCATCGCCTCCACCAACCGTCCGGATGTGCTGGATCCGGCCCTGCTCAGGCCTGGCCGGTTTGACCGGCAGGTGGTGGTGTCCATGCCGGATATCCGGGGAAGAAAAGCCATTATTGAAGTCTACATCAAAAAAACGCCCATCGGGCCGGATGTCAATGCGGAAATACTGGCCAAGGGAACCCCCGGATTTTCCGGGGCCGATCTGGAAAACATGGTCAACGAAGCCGCCTTGATTGCGGCCAAGAATGAAAAAGAACGCCTGACCATGGAAGACTTTGAGGACGCCAAGGACAAAATCGTGATGGGGCTGGAGCGCAAATCCAAGGTCATCAAGGATGAAGACAAAAAGAACACGGCCTATCACGAAGGCGGCCACGCCATTGTGGCCCGTTTCCTGCCGGGCACGGATACCATCAACAAGATCACCATCATTCCCAGGGGCCGGGCCGCCGGCGTTACCTGGTTTTTACCGGAAGAAAAGGATTTTCAATACAAGGACCAGTTACTGAACGAACTGGCGGTCGCCATGGGGGGCCGGGCCGCTGAGGAATTGGTGTTTAACCGCATCAGCACCGGCGCTTCCAATGACATCAAGCAGGCCACCAAAATCGCCAATTATATGGTGCGGGCCTGGGGAATGAGCGATGAGATCGGCCCCCTGTCCTTCGCCCAGCAGGATGAGCAGATTTTCCTGGGCCGGGAAATCGCCCAGCACCGGGATTATTCGGAAGAAACCGCCCGCCGGATTGACAGGGAGATCGCCGACATGGTCAAGGGCAGCCACACCCAGGCAAAGCGGATCCTTGCGGAAAACATGGATATTCTGCATCAGCTTGCGGCGCTCCTGATCGAAAAAGAAACGGTCATGGGCCGGGAGCTGGATGAGCTGATCAAAACGCTACGTCCTGGCGTGGTTATCCCCGGAACAACAGATGCTTCCGGTAAGCCCCACCCCCACCAAGAAGAGCCGTCTCCGCAAGAGGATGTCTCCCATGCCTGACCCGGGATATCTTTTGCGGTGGGGAAATTATTCCATGTCTCTGGGCCGCCGCACCCGGATCATGGGAGTTCTCAATGTGACCCCGGATTCATTCTCCGACGGCGGCAAATTTTTCAGCTTGGACAGGGCCCTGGCCCAGGCGGAAAAAATGATCGCGGATGGGGCCGATATACTGGATATCGGCGGCGAATCCACCCGCCCGTCGTCCGCGCCAGTGGAAACGGAAGAAGAATGCCGCCGGGTGCTGCCGATAATCGAGCATCTTGCAAAACACATATCCATCCCCATTTCCATTGATACCAACAAATCCGCCGTGGCCCGCCGGGCCGTCGCCGCCGGCGCATCCATCATCAATGATATCAGCGCGCTCTTGTTTGACCCGGAAAGGGGAGCTGTGGCCGCGCAAAACGGTGTGATGGTGGTGCTGATGCACATGAAAGGCACGCCTTCGGACATGCAAAAGGCCCCGGCCTACCATGACCCGGTGGGGGAAATCCGCGACTTTCTGCATCAGGCTGTCCGCAGGGCGGAAGCATATGGGGTTCCCCGGTCAAAACTCATCATTGATCCGGGCATCGGATTCGGCAAAACCGTGCATCACAATCTTTTTCTAATCAACCGCCTCAGTGAATTCAGCGATATGGGCATCCCCATACTGCTGGGGACATCCCGAAAAGCCTTTATCCGGAAAATTCTTTCACCAATGGAAGGCCCGGGCTTTGCGCCTGACCATCCCATGGTGGCTGTGGGGACACAGGCCACCGTCGCCGCCGGCATTATGAACGGCGCGCATATTGTCCGGGTGCATGATGTGGCCGAAACTTGCGCCACTGTAAAAATCATGGACGCCATCAGAAATGCGGCCCATGCTCAGGAAGAAAACCAGGGAGGCGCATGATGCTTCTGGCCGTGGATGTGGGAAACACCAATATCGTCATCGGCATCTTCGATAAGGACAGACTGGTATCCGACTGGCGGATACGGACAACGCCGGGAATGACCGAGGACGAGTTCCATATCGCCATATCCGCGCTGTTCGCCACCCAAAAAATCGACCCTTCCGATATCCACATGACGGTGGTCTCCTGCGTGGTGCCCGCCATGATGAAAATCATAGACGGCTATTGCCGGAAATTTTTAGGGCATGCGCCCCGGTGGGTTGATGCGAATGTGGTGGATATGCCCGTTTGTTATGACAATCCGGCGGAAGTGGGGGCGGACCGGCTGGTAAACGCGGTGGCGGCCTATCGCCGCTATCAAACCAGCCTGATTGTGATTGATTTCGGCACGGCCACCACATTTGACGCCATCACTAAAGCGGGCGAATACATCGGCGGGGCCATCGCGCCAGGCATCGGAATCGCCGCGGAAGCCCTTTTTCAGCGGGCATCCAAACTGCCGAAGGTGGACCTGTTTCAGCCCCCGGCCGCCGTTATCGGAAAAACAACGGTTCACAGCATGAAATCCGGCATTATTTTTGGTTACGCGGCGATGGTGGATGGCATGGTGCGCCGCATGAAGCAGGAAATGAAAGCCCCGGAGGCAAAGGTGATCGCCACCGGCGGGCTGGCCCCGCTGATGCGGGATGTAACGGAAACCATTGAATCCGTTGAATCCGGATTGACGCTGGAGGGGCTGCTGATCATCAGCCGCCAGATGATGATTTAATTCATTTTCATGGTTGTTTCAATCTTACTGATTTCATTTAAAATCACTTCTTTTTCCGCCTCCGTTACCTCCGGCTTGTTCAGCCGCAGGCGCAGGGACAGCAAAATCATCTCTTGCCGGTATTCATTGCAGGTATATTTGTTCCGATGGCTCATTTTCTGGATTTCTAGGCCATTCCAAGTTTTTTTAAACTTTCTTTAAAAACAGCGTAAAACAGGTCATTCTCATTGATGCCTCGGGCGAGTATCCTGTCTAAGCTATTAATATCTTTTAGATTAATTGTTATATTGACGCTTTTGATGAGTGCGGCCATATTGTCCATGCTGGGGAATCGCCGGGTCAGCAGCCCGACGAAAATATTGCGGCGAACGTCCATGTTCAGACGCTCAAGATAGACCAAAAGACCGTTTGCATCCGGGTCGCTGCCATCAAATGTTTCATTCACCAGAATCATGTTATATATATGGTATTTCATTTTTTTGAGCGCGTCCCGAACCGATTCCGCGACCGTAATGCTGTAATCCATGATGCCCAGCACAATGTTAATCTGCTTCAATATCTCCGGATCATTCTCGCAGATCAGGGCCGTGTTTCCCTCTTCCTCAAGAAAATCAAACGGCTTCTCGGAAGCGTCGTAATCATCGGTTCCTTCATCAAAATTGAACGACTTGGGCGCCGGGTTCTGGCCATTGCCCGAAGGTTCCAACGGCTGACGGCTCGTCAGATCAATCGAAATTTTGTTCTTACACTTCGGGCATCTGATGGACGCCGCCTTGCCTTCCGGAAGTTTTTCATCCGCGACGCTTAGCTTGGCTTTGCAATGATCGCATATGATTTCCATTTGTTATCGCCCTTTCCGGTTGCTAATATTTCGAGGTTTTGCCATAGCCCATATCAATTTCAAGCTTATCGATTTTGCTGGTGGATTCCCCTCTGGCGCTTTTCACCAGATCGATTCCCCGGCCCACAACAGATCTCCGGGAAGCATAGCCGATGGCCGTTTCCTCAGTGATCAGCCCTTTTTCAAACAACCCGGTGATATAATTGTCAAAGGTGGTCCATCCAAAGGCTGTTGAGGCCTCCATCATGTCATAATAGGTTTTGCCTTCAGCCTCTCCATGCAGAATCGAATCTTTCACCCGAAGGCTGGTTCCCAATATCTCAAAAGCCGCAACCCGGCCGCCGCCGACTTTTGGAAGAAGACGCTGGCAGACCACCCAACGGAGGGTGTCCGCAAGCCGGATCCGGATCTGGTTTTCTTCTTCGGATGAAAACATGCCCAGGATACGGTTGATGGTTTGTCCGGCATCCACGGTATGCAGCGTCGTGAACACCAGATGCCCGGTTTCCGCTGCGGACAACCCGATTTCAACCGTTTCCCGGTCACGCATTTCGCCCACCAGAATGACTTTCGGGGCCTGCCTGAGGGCGGCCCTCAACCCCGTGGCGAATGAGCTGAAATCTTTTCCCAGCTCCCGCTGGTTGAACGTGGCTTTTTTATGCGTATGAATATATTCCACCGGGTCTTCAAGGGTGACGATATGCACGGCTTTGTCCTTGTTGATCTCCGACAGAAGGGCCGCCAGAGAGGTGGTTTTACCGGTGCCGGTGGCGCCGGTAAAAATGACGATGCCGTTTCTTTCCTTGGAGACCTTAAAAAAGACTTCCGGCAGCCCCATGTCCTTGATGGTGGGGATTTTTGTTTCGAGCTGACGCAGGACAATGGAATAATGGCCGGATTGCGAAAACACATTCACCCTGAACCTGGCCTTCCCCGGCAGGGAATAGGACAAATCGCAGGAGCCTTCTCTCAAAAGGGTTTCCGTCAACCGCCGGTCTCTGCCGATCAAATTAAGGGCGATGATCTCCGTTTGAAAAGGGGTTAACATTCTGAGCTGCGGCTTCATGTCAACGGGCGTCAATTCCCCGTAAGTTTCCACCTGGAGGGGTTTGCCCGCAGTTAAATTCAGATCCGAAACGCTTTCATGGGAATCCAGCATGGCGGTCAAAATATAATCTGTTTCCGGTTTTTTCATTTTTTTATTCCTTAAAAAAAGATGACCTTAAACAAATTGGCAAAATCACCAGCAGGGGAAAACAGGACATCATCCATTTACGCATTCATTCCAGGTCATGCTTCCGTGAAGTCCGCGGGAGCGCCTTTCAACAGGGGCCGGAACCGCTGCTTGTCGTTTGCCTTGTTATAACTGTCTTCCGCGCTGATCCACCCTTTATTATACAAATCCATAATGGCGTCATCCAGAAGTATCATGCCGTATTTCTTTCCGGTTTGCATGGAAGACGGAAGCTGGTGGGTTTTGGATTCCCGGATCAGGTTCCGGACCGCCGGCGTGGCGATCAATATTTCAAGGGCCGGGCACCGGCCCTTCCGGTCAATGCGTTTAAACAGCACCTGGGCGATGATGGCCCGGATGCTGTCCGCCAGACCGGACCGGACCTGGGACTGCTGGGCGGATGGGAATACTTCGACGATACGGTCCACGGTTTTCATGGCGCTGGAGGTATGCAGGGTGGCGAACACCAGATGGCCTGTTGACGCGGCCTCGATGGCCAGCGACATGGTTTCCAAATCGCGCATTTCACCCACCAGAATAATATCCGGATCCTCGCGCAGGGCGCCTCTGAGGGCCGCGCTGAAATTTTTGGTATGAACCCCGATTTCACGCTGGTTCACGATGCAGCCCTGGCTTTCATGCACGAATTCAATGGGGTCTTCCACCGTGATGATATGGTCCTTGCGGGTGCGGTTGGCCTGGTCAATAATAGCCGCCAAGGTGGTGGATTTTCCGCTGCCCGTGGGGCCGGTGACGATGACGAGTCCTCTTGGAAGAGACGCCAGCTTGGAGATTACCGATGGCAGACCGAGTTGCTCGCACCCCATGATATTGTTGGGAATTTGCCGGAAAACCGCGCCCACGCCATTGCGCTGCATGAAAAAATTGGCCCGGTATCTGGCCAGCCCCGGAATTTCATACCCAAAATCCACATCCCCGGTTTCTTCAAATACCTTGATTTTGTCCTCAGGCGCGATCTCATAAACCATGCTCCGGAGTTCATCATTTAGAAGCGTTTTGTATTTGATTCTTTCGATTTCGCCCCTTATCCTTAGCGCTGGCTGCTGGCCCGCCACCAGATGCAGATCGGAGGCTCCCTGATCATTCATCAATTTAAAAAACGCATCAATTTTCGCCATAAGATGCTCCTGTTTTA
>DAIEHU010000173.1 GCA_027353395.1 Desulfobacteraceae bacterium | reverse complement strand
TCCATGGATTTATGTTTCAAAAGATTTTGCACAAGAAATAAATTCATGGACGATGCAAAAAAATCATGAAGCGTTTTCGTTTCCCGTCTACTATGCAATTGGAGGGGACTGGTATGCCATTGGCAAAAAGCTGGGACTCTATGGCGGGCAATTAGTTTACTGGATCAGATTTCTTAATGGCGGTATTTTCGCTTTACTTATTGGAATAACTTATCTTTTTTGCAAAAAATTTTATAGAGATAATCCTGCGATTCGTTTCGGTGTTCCGCTTCTTCTCTCCTTCTTTCCTCAAAACATTTTTTACGCTATTAATAGCGACGTCATTTCACCCCTTTTATTTCTGATCTCCCTGTATCTTCTTCTCAAAATTGCTTCTGAAAAAATATCCTTACCTTTGAGTTTGCTGACAGGGGCAGCGATCGCAGCTACATTCCTTATAAAAATATCTAATATCCCTATCCTTGTGGTTTTTATAGGTTTTATATTATTATATGCATTAAAACCTTTGAATATAAAAGGCGCGGGCAAGAAAAGCCATTTTATTCTTACAATGGTAGCAACAGCAATTATTCCAATTATGCTCTGGCTTTCGTGGAATAAATATGCGCTGGGCGACTTTTCAGGTTCAGCATCAAAAGTTCAGTATTTAGGGTGGAAGATTAAACCTTTTACGGAAATGTGGAAGCATCCTCTTTTTTCCATTCACGGATTGTATCTTTTTTGTTCCGAGATTATAAAAACTTTCTGGCGAGGGGAGTTCCTCTGGAAATCAAAAACATTATGTTCAAATAATATGGATTTTTTCTTTGTTATTTCTTCGGTTGCATTTCCATTAGCAAGTATTATCAGTACATTAAATGATGAATACGGCGCTTCTCATAGGAGGCTGGTCTATTTGAACGCTTCTATTCTAATAATTTACCTTCTCTACCTTGCAGCGCTTTCAGTAATATATGACTTCGGAAATTGTTATTATCCATCACGCGCATTCCCCTATTTTGCTTCAGGCAGGTTGATGCTTGGATCTTTGATACCTTTTCTTGTTTTATATATTCAAGGACTGGTTTTTATCTTATCAAGAATTAACAAGTCAATTAATCCCCTGATTGTAATTTTTTTAATTTGCATAATAATGATGTACGCTGAAATTTATACAATACTGCCTGTATTTAGCAGCCAATATAATTGGTTTCATCTGTAATCAGAATGACAGGAATATACAAAGAGGTAAAACAATGGAATTTTCTGGTGTGACGCCAATGACGGCAAGCAAGCCCCGGACCGGCGTGTATGTGTGCCGGTGCGGTTTAAATATCGCGCAGACGGTGGATTGCGCCCAGGTCGCCCAAAATATGGCAGGCCTTGATGGTGTGGTGGTTTCAAAGAAATCACCTATGCCTGTTCCGAACCCGGCCAGATGGAAATGCTGGAGGACATTGGGGATAACAATCTCGACCGCATCGTGGTGGCGTCCTGCTCCCCGCGTCTTCATGAACCCACCTTCCGGCAGATGATGAAAAAAGCGGGTTTAAATCCCTATATGCTGGAAATGGCCAATCTCCGGGAGCAGTGCTCCTGGGTGCACATGAACGAGCCGGAGGCGGCCACCGCAAAGGCCGAAGACCTTGTCAAAATGGCGGTGGCGCGCGTCGGGCTTCTCTGGCCGTTGACCGAAGAAATTGTGCCCCTCACCAAGCGGACGCTTGTTATCGGCGGCGGCATCGCGGGCATTCAGGCAGCGCTTGATCTCGCCGACACCGGGTATGAGGTGGCGATGGTGGAAAAAAGCCCCTCCATCGGCGGGATGATGGCCCAGATTGACAAGACCTTTCCCACCATGGACTGCTCCATCTGAATTCTCGGCCCGAAAATGGCGGATGCCGGTCGGCATCCCAATATAACGCTTTACACCAGCAGTGAAGTGGCGGACGTCAAGGGATTCGTGGGCAATTTTAATGTCCGTATCTTAAAAAAAGCCCGGTATGTGGATGAGGCGGCCTGCACGGCCTGCGGGGACTGCGCCAAGGTCTGCCCGGCGGTATTTCCGGATGAATTCAACATGGGGCTGTCGTCCCGGCGCGCGATTTATATGCCGTTTCCCCAGGCGGTGCCTTCCAGTTATGTCATCAACATGAACGACTGTCTGGGCCACGGGTGTTCCAAGTGCGCGGACGCGTGCTTGAAGAAATGCATTCATTTTCATATGTCGGACGAGGACATTCAGGTGAACGTGGGCTCCATCGTGGTGGCCACGGGGCTTGAACCCTATGATCCGAGGGAGATGGACGAATACGGGTACACTCGGTATGACAACGTGCTTACCAGCCTGGAGTTTGAGCGCATGGTGAACGCGGGCGGCCCCACCCAAGGCGCGCTGGTGCGGCCGGGTGACCGGAAAAGACCCGCGTCCGTGGGGTTTATCCAGTGCGTTGGGTCCCGGTCCCGGCAGAAAGGAGGGATTTACTGTTCCAATATCTGCTGCATGAACACCATCAAAAGCACCCTGGTCCTGAAGGAACATTACCCGGACATGGTGGTCAAGGTGTTTTATATCGACATCCGGGCCTTCGGCAAGGGATTCGAGGATCTGTACAACCGCAGCCGGAGCTTGGGCGTGCAGTATGTCCGGGGGCTGCCGGGCTCTGTTGAGGAACTGCCGGACGGGACCATGCGGGTGGCGGTGGAAAACACCAGCACGGGCAGGGTGGAATATCATGATCTCTCCATGCTGGTGCTGGCCCTGGGCATGAAGCCGTCTTCCGGAACCCGCAAGCTTCAGGAAATGATGGGGCTCCAGCTCACGTCCGACGGGTTTTTTCTGGAAGCCCATCCCAAGCTTCAGCCCGTGGATGCCGCCACCCGGGGTATATTTTATGCCGGGTGCGCGGAAAGCCCCAAGGACATCAAGGATTCCGTGACCCAGGGGTCGGCGGCCGCGATTCGGGCGGTGCGCCTCATGCACCGGGGCGTCATTACCACCGAGCCCATCACGTCCATGATCATGGAAGCGCATTGCGTGTCCTGCGGACGTTGCGCCCAGGTGTGTCCTTACAACGCCATCACCGTGGACACCAAGAAAAAGACACCCGCGGTGGTCAATACGGCGGCGTGCGCCGGATGCGGCACGTGCGCCGCGGAATGCGGGTTCGGGGCCATCGTCATGAACCATTTCACGGATGAACAGATCACCAGCCAGACGGACATGCTGCTGGCCGAAAACCCGGCAGACAAAATCCTGGCTTTCGCCTGCAACTGGTGCTCCTATGCGGGGGCGGATTACGCGGGCGTGTCCCGGCTCCAGTATCCGGCCAATGTGCGCCTCATCCGCACCATGTGTTCGGGCCGGGTGGACGAGGAATTCATCTGGCACGCGTTTGAGAAGGGCGCGCCCGTGGTGCTGGTCTCCGGCTGCCACATCGGGGACTGCCATTATATCGACGCCAACCACTGGACTGTGAAACGGATTGAGAAAGTTCACAAAAAAATGGAAAAGCTGGGCATCCGCAAGGACCGCCTGCGCCTGGAATGGATCAGCGCCGCCGAGGGGATCCGGTTCGCCGGTGTGATGAACGACATGGAAGACCTGCGCCGGAGCGTGACGAATGAGGAAATCGCCGATACCATCCGGATTTTGAAGGAGCGGAAGAAAAAGAATTAGAAGGAGAGAATGAACACCGGACGATTGAAACATTACAAACCGTTTTATTTCAAACTCATCGCCCCGAGGCCCGTGGAGGTCTGGCTCCCCGATGCCGTGAAGCTGAACACGCAGGAGCGGTATCCGGTGATTTATATGCATGACGGCCAGAACCTGTTTGATCCGGAAACTTCGTTTCTCGGTGTGGACTGGGGGATGATTGATACCGTTGACAGGCTGATCCGGGAGGGCCTTATCCCGCCGGCCATCGTCGTCGGCATCTGGAGCGCAACCGCCAGGGGCAGGGAATACGGACCGGCAAAGGCGGTTAACGATTACGCAAGTCCTGCGGAGCGGAAAAAGTATCTGCGCGATTTCGGCAAGCCGGTGTCGGACGATTATCTCAGGGCCATCGTGAATGAATTAAAACCGTTTATTGACGGAACCTTTCCCACCCGGACGGATGCGGCCGGAACATTTATCATGGGTTCAAGTTTCGGGGGGTTGATATCTCTTTATGCGGTTTGCGAATATCCGAAAGTTTTCGGCGGGGCCGCCTGCCTGTCCACCCACTGGCCGGCTGCCAATGGGGCCACGATTCCGTATCTGGCGGACCACCTTCCGAATCCTGAAACCCACCGGATTTATTTTGATTACGGAACCGAAGCCCTGGATGCCCAATATGAGCCCTATCAGGTTCAGGCGGACGCGGTGATGCGAAAGGGTGGTTTTCAGGAGGACGTCAACTGGATCACCAAGAGATTCCAGGGCGAGGAACACTCCGAACGCGCCTAGAGAAAACGGGTTCACATACCGATTGGATTTTTACTATCATAAATATCTAATATTATTTTAGATATTAATAATTTATACAGATTATGAATTCAATTCACAATCTGTATAAAAATGTTGAACATTGTTTCGGCACTGGCCTGGCAATGAACTTTCCAGTTTGATCGGTGCTGATGGATGCGTTGCGCAACATTCTGGACGAATAAAGGTTCGAATGGCATTGCGGTGAAGCTTTGATAATGATATTGTTTTAAAAATTAACCCGTTGCGATGGCAATCCCTAAAACATTTTGTAAAGGAGACGATGTATGAAGAAACGGACAAAATGGCTGGTGGTTTTAGTGGTTCTGGTTTTTATGGTGGCGGGATGTGGGAAAAAATCCGGACTGGAGGGAAAGGTTGTGGACGGCAAAGGCCAGCCCATTTCAGAGCTCAAGGTGATCGCCAAACAGGTTCAGCCCATCAAAGGATATGAACAGTTTGAAGCGAAAACCGGTTCCGACGGGACATTTTCGTTTAGCGGACTCTATCCGTCATCGGAATATGTGATTGTAATCTGGCATAAAGACTGGAGCACGGACGCCAAAGCGCAGGTGTCCGCCGGGCCGGAAGGGGAAACTATTTTGCTGAAGGAGCCCATACAGGTGAGATACACTCAATCCACCGATGGTGTTATCGCTGATACGGCAACAGCCCTGGCGTGGTTCGTTGGGCCGGATAATAATATCACCTGGGATCAGGCGCAAGCATGGTGCGGCGGTTTGTCAGTCGCCGGCGGCGGATGGCGCATGCCAACGCGGGCCGAGCTGGAAACTTTGTATATCAAGGGCCTTGGCGAAAGAAACATGGCTCCGGCATTTAAAACCACAGGATGTTGCGTCTGGTCTGGCGAGCAATGCGATTCCTCGTATGCCTGGAGCTTCGGCTTCACCACCGGCAGGGGGTTCCAGAACTACCGCGATGGCTCCTTAACCAGCGACCGGGCGTTCGCGGTGCGTTCCCGAAAATGATGGAATATTTGGTGATGTGAAAATTTGATTCTTTTTTTTGGGGGGGCAGGGCGAAGCCTTGGCCGAATTTCCGATAAATTTTACAAAAGATAAATCACCACGAAGAGCGCGAAGGACACGAAGAACCCCTGCTTCGTGCTCTTCGTGTCCTTCGTGGTTGAAACCCAGGACAAGACATACATGATAAACGGCATCATCGCACAAAAATTGCAAAGCCTTGATGGGGTTCTGACCGAACTCCGCTCTCTTGGCAGGATAACCGCCAGCCAATTGGATGTGGATTGGCGAACTAAAAAAGCGGTGGAGCGCAATTTGCAGATATTGGTGGAAATCGTGATTGATGTCTGCCAGCGGCTGTTGTCGCGGAACGGGCAGACACCCGCCACAACCGGCCGGGATGCTGTTGAGCGGGCCATCGGGTCCGGGTTTATCGGCCAGCGCGACGCCTATTACAAAATGGTGCAGTTCCGCAATTTTGTGGTGCACCGGTATGAACGTGTGGATAACGCCATTCTGACGGGCATGGTGAATGACCGGTTGGTCGATTTTGAACAATTTATTCCAATTTGCGTTCAAGATGAGCCTAATATCCATGGCCAGCCGGTTAAAGATTGCAGCCCTTCAGGCATTAGC
>DAIEHU010000172.1 GCA_027353395.1 Desulfobacteraceae bacterium | reverse complement strand
ACGGATGGCGGTGGGCGCGGTGTAAAATTTGTCAACCTTATATTTGCTCACAATGGCCCAAAAGCGGTCAAAATCCGGGTAGCTCGGCACCCCTTCGAACATCACGCTGGAAAATCCGTTGATGAGCGGGCCGTAGACAATATAACTATGCCCGGTGATCCAGCCGATGTCCGCGGTGCACCAGAAAATTTCGTCTTTTTTAAGGTCAAACACCAGTTCGCACGTCATGGCTGCATAAAGCAAATACCCGCCGTGAGTGTGGACCACGCCCTTGGGTTTTCCGGTGCTGCCGCTGGTGTACAGAATAAAGAGCGGGTCTTCGGCGTCCATGCTTTCGGGTTTGACGTAGGCCGGAAGATCCGGGGCCTCAGCCGCCTCATGCCACCAGATTTCTTTCGGGGCGTTCAGTTGAATGCCAGTATCGACGTGCTTCACCACCACCACGGTCTTGACATTGGGGCAGGTTTTCAGGGCCGCATCCACATTGTTTTTGAGCGGCACGGGTTTGCCGCCCCGGTAGCCGCCGTCAGCGGTGATCACCAGTTTGGCGTCGCAGTCCCGGACGCGGTTGGCGATGGCTTCGGCAGAGAATCCGCCGAAAACCACGCTGTGAATGGCGCCGATGCGGGCGCAGGCCAGCAGGGAAACCGGCAGCTCAATGATCATGGGCAGGTAGATGATGATCCGGTCGCCTTTCTGGATGCCTTTTGACTTCAAGACCGCCGCAAACCGGTTGACCCGGTCATACAGGTCGCCGTAGGTGTATGTGCGGGCGTCTTCGGGCCGGTCTCCTTCCCAGTAATAGGCAATTTTATCCTTGAGGGCGGGCATGTGCCGGTCCAGGCAATTGTAGGACGCGTTGAGTTTCCCGCCACCGAACCACTGGATATGGGCCTCCATGAAATCATATTTCAACACGGAATTCCAGTCCTTGTCCCAGGTCAGGTATTTTTTGGCCTGTTCCGCCCAGAACGCATCCGGGTCATCGATGGATCGCCGGTGCATGGTCTGGTATTGTTCAATGCTGTTGATATAAGCGATTTTTCGGTAATCGGATAGATGCGCGCCGTAAGATTTCGGGTATTCGGTCATAAATCCTCCTTTATGGTCGTGTGGCATTCTTTTTTTCCCATGTTTTTGGCTTCCGTTATTTCCTCCGCTGCTTCTTCAAAATTGCAGGTTAAAATCATGATGCCGTCGTCTATCGATTGTTTGATGGACCAGGGCAGTTTTTTGAACAATTTGACCATGCCGGTGTTGTCCGGCACGGTGTAGGCCGCAAGTCCGGATATGCCATTGTCTTTGGCGGCGTGCGCCAGTTTCAGGAGAAGCACTGTGGCGATTCCTTTTTCCTGCCACGGGCGGGTCACGGAAAACGCCACTTCGGCGATATTTTTATGCGGTTCCAGCATGTAGACCCCGATAGCGACGACATTGCCGAACCCGAATTCTCCGGTGAGGGCCAGAATAGTCAGGTTCTTGATATAATCAGTTTCAAACATGGACTCCACATCGTCTCTCAGAAATGATGTTTTTTCATGGAAAAACCGGGCCACCACGTCTTTTTTGTCCAGGTTGTAAAAATGCTCCTGAATGCGGCGGTCGTCAACGGGCTTGGCGGGCCGGAAGGTCACGGTCTGATCGCCGTACTTCCGGATTTCTTCAAGACCGGCCGGGTATACGCCGCGGATGGATTCGCCGAGCTGCCGGGAATGGGTCATGAGTCCCAGCTCCTTGGCCTTGGCGAACAGCTCATCCCGGAATTTCGGATGGGCCAGACTGATCATGGCCGTGGCGCGTTCCTGCAAATTTTTTCCAAAAAGATTCACGGCCCCGAATTCACTCACCACATAGGACACGTCTCCTCTGGGAATCACCACGCCGCCGCTTTCCATGGCGCCGACGATGCGGGAGCTTGCGCCGTCAATGGAAGTGGAGGGGATGAGCAGGATGGATTTGCCGTTGGGGGACAGCATCGCCCCCCGGACAAAATCGATCATGCTGGTGACCCCCGCGAAATAATTATTGGGCAGCGCATCCACGGACGCCTGGCCCGTGAGGTCCATTTCCATCACCATGTTAACGGACATCATTTTATTGTGCTGGGCGATAATGCCGGGATGGTTGACATAATCAGCGGGATAAAATTCAATGGACGGGTTATCATGGATAAAATCATAGAGATTGGCCGAACCCACCGCGGTGCTCGCCACCAGCTTGCCGTTATTGATGCCTTTATAGCGGTTGGTGATGATGCCCATGGACACGAGGTCCATGATGCCGTCGATAATGAACTGGGTATGAACGCCCAGATCGTTTTTATCCGAAAGGGCCATCAGGATGGCTTTGGGGGTCGCGCCCAGACCGAGCTGGAATGTCGCGCCGTCTTCAATCAGGTTGGCCACCAGGTGCGCGATTTTATGGGCGGTTTCAAATTCTGGCAGATCGTCGATGGTCAGAAGCGGCTCCTCTTTTTCCACAATCACATGCACGTCGTTGACATGAATGAAACTGCGGCCCAGCACCCTCGGCATTTTCGGATTGATCTGGGCGATGACAAGATCAGCGGACTGAACGGCGGCCATGGAGATGTCAACGGAAATGCCCAGGCTCATCCACCCGAAATCATCCGGCGGGGAGGTCTGGACAAGGGCGGCGTTTAGAGGAAGCTGGCGCTTCAGAAAGAGGCCCGGCACCGCTGAAATATGGATCGGCGTGATATAGGGTTTGCTGGGTAAAAGATGTTTGGCGGTGGCGGAACCGTGATAAATATTCCGGATGCTGAAATTGCCGTAAATGTTTTCATTGGCCAGCCGGGTGATGGGAGAGTCTGAAATGCTCATGAGGCGGACAATCTCGAGATCGGAAAATTGGTCCGCCATCTGGATGAGGGTATTGGCGAGATGCTGGGGTTCGCCGCAGGAGGAACCGATAAAAATCCGCTGCCCGGAACGAATCATGCGGATGGCGTCTGAAGCTTCGCGCCGTTTGCTAAGGTAGGCATCCGGCCAGTAAGGGGTGGTCATCGGTTGGGTCTCCGGAGGTTGATGTCAGGGGGCCGATTATTCTGGAGCCGTGTCGGGAATCTGGTTTTTATTCCTGAACGCTGTTTTAATGGCAATAATGTAACACACATTCGCCGGAGGTCAATAGAGGAATTTGAAAGCCTTCCTTCCGTCATTCCGGCGCGGGCCGGAATCCAGAACGGTTTTGCGGACCTTCGATGTCGTGCAATGGATGTGCCGGATCACTCCGGCATGACGGAGATTTGGAGCATTCCCTAGTCCAAATTCCGGATTCCCGTCCCCCGTCCCAAAATCCCTCCAGAAATTATAGTTGATTTTTGGTTCAGATGCATGGTATTGAATCAACGTTATTTTTAATAATCATCATTCATCCAATATCATCCATACCGCGTCACGAACAATAATCTAAAGGGGAGTAAACAATGATTAATCAGACAAAACGCCTCCTGAGTACACTAAATCCCAAGCTGCTGGCCGGTTTTTTTGTATTTTGCCTGGCCGCCGCCGGGGCCATCGGATGCAGCAGTAGTGGTGGTGGCAGCTCGAAAACCCAGGACTATCATTTAAGCGGATATGACGGCATCGTCAGCGCGACATCCGATGTCAATAATCTCCAATTTTATTCGGAATTCCCCTGGTTTGTAAATCTGACCTATCAGGTGTTTGATGCGAACCGGCAAGGAATAACAAATCTGACGGTGAATGATTTCTCCGTTCTGGAAGACGGCGTGGAAGTATCCAAAGATACTTCAGAAATGAACATCCGTAAACGCGACACGCTTCCTCCCGGCTATTCCTACGCCATTAAAACCGTGTTATTTCTGGATAACACCCCCAGTTCATCCGTGACACTGGAGAGTATGCTCCAGGCTGGCCAGGTGATCGTGGACAATCTGGATCAAAAGGGCCAGCAGCAGCTTGCCCTGATGGCCTATGATACCACTGGAGAGGCCCAGGTGGTGCAGAACTTCACATCTTCCCTCACGGACCTCAACAAACAAATGGCTCTGACCGGCGGCATCGCGCCCTCATACGGCACCACCAATTTTTATGGTGGGGTCATCAAAGCCCTGTCCCTGTGGGAAGACAACCATTCGTCAAAAAACCCGGCTTTTCAGCAAGGGTTTCTGGTGGCGGTGACGGACGGCAAGGACACCACCAGTCTATCCAATGTGGCGTCGGCTGTGGCGGCCAGGGGCAATAAACAGGTGATCGTTGTGGCGGTGGGCAACGATATCCCGGATTCCATCTTAAATGATTTGAAATTGCTGGGTAATGGCGGCTTTTATCATGTAACCAACCCGAATCTTCCCGCGGATCCAAAAGTGGAAGCCCCGGAAAAAGAGAACCTGTGCGAAAACATGCTGGCGGTTCAGAACCAGATGATGGCCTATGCGGACGGGTTCTACTGGCTGCGGTACAAAACGCTCATCACCAGCCAGAACGCGAACCCAACCCATCCCGTGGTCCTGTCGGTTTTAAAAAACCGCAACACAGGCGCGGACAGCACACTTTCCGGAACTTTTAACAGCACTGTATTCTTCTCCGGAGAGCCGAGCATCTATTTTAATACGACCGCCTCCGAACCTAGCGGCATCACCGAAAAAGTCATTACCATTGAAAGAGGTCAGGGCGCGGGGGAAGTTGCCGCAACCATTCAGGCCCTGACATTTCTGCAGTCTGGTTACAATCCGTCTCAATATGAGTGGACCTCCGGCAATAATAATGTGGTCACGGTGGCCAGTGATCCCGCCGCCAGCGCAAACGCGACTGTTACCGTGGTGGGGCCAGGCGACGCCCTCCTCACCGTCAAGGATACCGTGAACAATATCACAAAGACCCTGGCGATTAAAGTCGAGGTCCGGGAAGAGTCTTTTGAGATGATGAATCATATGATCACGTCAAAAGGCCCCTGGTTCGCGGACGCCACCTTCCAGGTCCGGAAAACGCCAAGCGTCAATAACCAGTGGGAATGGACGGATGATCTGGCCAGAGAAGACATGACGGTCATGGAAAACGGCCAAAAGATCGATATGGAGGCTTCCGAACTCAACCTCCGGAAACGCGACAATATTCCGTCGGGATACAGTTACACCTTAAAAACCGTTCTCCTGATTGATAATTCCCCCAGCGCCAGAAATGCCGGTAACCTGCAGCTGATCCAGCAGGCGGCCAAAGCATTTGCCAAACGCGCGTTGGTGAATGACCCCGCCGATAATTCCGATCTGGGGCCGCTTTTAGATGCAAATGGCAAAAATCAGCAGCAAATCGCTGTGGTTTCGTATGATGAAAACGGCAATACCATCCTGGTTCAGGATTTCACAGCCAATCTGGCCACCGTGAATGCGGCCATTGATGGTATCGCCAGAGGATTCGGCCCCATTGATTTTTATGGCGGCATGCTGGACGCCTTGCATCTCTGGGACAATGACCAGTCTCCCTATGACGCCGCCAATACCGCTTTTGTGCAGGGCGTGGTGGTGGTACTGTCCGATGGCTGGCAATCCAATCCGGGTTTTTATGACAAACAGGCGGTTTTGACTGAAAGAGGCGACAAGCAGGTCATCTGCGTGAGCGTGGGCAATGATCTGCTGTCCAGCAACAGCACTGACCTGGTTGATTTTGGCAATGACGGCTATTATTCCGTGCCGAATCCTGGCCAGGCTATTACGGTCAGTGTGGTGCCGGACAGTGGACAGGGCGCAACGAATGTCACGTATACCGCTTTAACGAAAACCCTCATGGGCATCCAGAACACGGTGTATGCATACGCCAACAGCTTTTACTGGCTGGACTACAAGAGCTACCTGCCTCCGGCTCCCCAGTGCAATAAGCCGGAATCCATGGTGGTCACCATCAACAACAACAGCAATACCGGAACAGGCAAGAATGTCTCGGGAAATTTTGACAGTTGCCATTTCTTTGCGGGTGAGGAAGGCAAAATTTATGTCAATTCAACGGTAACGAATCCGAACGGGATTAAAGAAGGCGACATCATTCCCATGAAATATGTGATGCTGGGAACTATCCCCTTAGGCGATCCCACGTA
>DAIEHU010000171.1 GCA_027353395.1 Desulfobacteraceae bacterium | reverse complement strand
TGCTGCGGGTGGGGATTACCGCTCCATTTTTTCTAACTCAATTGTTCATGGAACATTTCAACACGTCGGCGAACATCGTGAATATTTCATCCACCCGTCACCTGATGAGTCAGGCGAATACCGAAAGTTATACCGCAGCCAAGGGCTGCATCACTGCCCTCACCCATGCCATGGCTGTCACTCTCGCCGGAAAAGCACGGATCAATTCCATTTCTCCGGGCTGGATCGATACCACCGGTTCACAATTCCAAGGCCCCGATGCGGCTCAGCATCTAGTGGGCCGGGTGGGCAATCCGTCGGATATTGTCCATGCCGTCATGTTTTTGTGCGATGAAAAAAGCAGCTTTATCACGGGTCAAGATATTACCGTGGATGGAGGTATGACAAAATTAATGGTGTATCACAATGATTGTGGATGGGCTTATCAACCATAAACATAACAAAAGCGTTCCCGATCCATTGCATCGAGAGGGTGCTGTTGGATCGTCCTTGAAATTTCTTCTCAAATCACAGGTTGGATTAAACCTGGCATTTCTGGCATATATCGCAGTAAATAAAAACCTATTGATATTATTCTCTTATCACAGATTTCTGACCGCCAGTTGGTTTCACCGATGATGGCGCAATCAGGTTTTTTTGACGTGATTTCAATATTCACGTTTTCAAGTTCTTCAAGTGCTTGGTGACATTGACTCAATTGAAGGTTTCAATTTCATCATTGATGCTGCATTCGCCCATGGGAGGATTAACTTCCATGATGATATATAATGGATATTTCATTTTAACCATTTAAAAAAGTGGGGACAAAGCGGGGACAAAATGAGGAGGAATTAAGAAAGGGTTTACAGCCATCAACTGTAAACCCTTTCTTTTACTGGTGCCTAGGGCCGGAATCGAACCGGCACGGCCCGGAGGCCGAGGGATTTTAAGTCCCTTGCGTCTACCAGTTCCGCCACCCAGGCGCATTGGGTAAAATCGCTGTTTCCGGAGACTTACGGGGTTTTTAAAACAATCGGGATTTGCCGGATTTGCTTAAAAAGCCTTAATTTGCGATGGGAATCCATTACAAATTATTGCATCCCCAGTCAACAAAATACTTAAACCCTGCCGCAAAAACAATGGTAACAATCATGGCCGGAAAAGAAAGACAACAGATCAAAATTATAATTTCATTATGACATGCAGTATGGTAAGAAACGATCTTTTCAGGAAATTTTAACCTATTATATACTAATGATACAGCCACATGAAAACCGTCCTTCAACCGTTCCCGGTCATCTCCGCACCCATCATTCTGGCGTCCCGCTCTCCCCGGCGGCGGCGCTTGCTTGCAACCGCCGGATTAACCTTCAACGTCATTCCGAGCGGGATAGAGGAAAAAAACTTTGAAACCGCGCCCCCTTCCACCTATGCCAGAATGCTGGCTGAAGCCAAGGCAAGGGATGTAGCTCTGAACTATCCGGAAAGCTGGGTCATCGGCGCAGACTCCATCGTGGTGATCGACGGGAAAATACTGGAAAAACCCGCGTCCATATCAGACGCCCGCCGGATGATGGGACTGCTGAGCGGAAAAACCCATCAGGTGTTGACCGGCTACGCCATTGTCAAGGCGCGAGACGCCTATATGTTTTCCGATGTGGAAATTACGGATGTCATCTTTAAACCCCTCACCGCCGAGGAGATTGAATGGTATATCGAAACGCCGGAACCTTATGACAAGGCCGGCGGATATGCGATTCAGGGGCTGGGATCATTCATGGTCAAGCAGATTAACGGGTCATATACCAATGTTGTCGGTCTGCCGGTTTGCGAGGTACTGGATCACTTATACCGGCTGGACGTCATATCCAGACGGTTGAAAACACTGGGCCACAGCGCCGGTGGTGAAAAATGCTTACCATGAACCAAAGAGTCACACAAATCCAGGAAAGAATCCGTCAGGCGGCTGTCTTATGCGGCAGAAACCCGGATAGCATCCAGTTGGTGGCGGTCACAAAAACCGTGCCTCCTGCGACTATCCGGCAGGCAATGGACGCGGGGCTCCGGATTTTCGGCGAAAGCTATCTTCAGGAAGCCGCGGCCAAAATCAACGCCATCGCCGACACCCGGTTATCATGGCATTTTATCGGCCATTTACAGTCCAACAAAGCAAAATTCGCGGTGCGCTGTTTTGATCTTATTCATTCTGTGGACAGCACAAGTCTTGCCGAAGCCCTGAACCGGCAGGCCGGGCGAATCCATAAAATTCAGAATGTTCTGGTTCAGGTCAACATCTCCGGAGAATCCACCAAATCCGGAACCAGCATAAAGGAAGCGGCCGCGTTGGTATACGCTATCCACGAAATGGAAAACCTGTCGGTCAAGGGCCTGATGACCATCCCCCCGTTTTTTGACCAACCGGAAAAAGCACGCCCGTATTTTAAAGCACTGGCGGATTTGAAAGAAGGGATTCAAAAGCAATCCCTGCCCGGAAATGAAATGACCGAACTTTCCATGGGCATGACTGGTGATTTCGAAGTGGCCATTGAAGAAGGCGCAACCCTTGTCCGCATCGGCACAGCCATTTTCGGAGAACGCGCATTAAGCTGCTACTGCATATCTGTTGCGGACCCTGTTCCATTTATCCCGTAAAATCGCTCCGGAAAAAGGGAATTGACGTGATGGGCTATTTTTATAACCACAATATTCACCCTTTCACCGAATGGGAAAAACGCCGCGATACTCTTTCAGCCTATGCCGAATCCATCAGCCTTCCGGTGATCTATCAAAAAAACTATGACCTGGAAAATTTTTTGCAGAAAATCGTTTTCCGGGAAAAAAACCGGTGCGCCGTCTGTTATCATGACCGACTATTATCTGCGGCCCACATCGCCAAAAATGGAAATTTTGACGGCTTTTCCTCCACCCTGCTCTACAGCAAATTTCAAAACCACGACCTGATTAAATCCATCGGCGCTTCCATTGGCACATCCATCGGCGTTGATTTTTATTATCAGGATTTCCGGGAAGGCTGGAAGGAAGGGATTGCCGCCTCCAAACAACTGAACATGTACCGGCAGCAATATTGCGGCTGTATTTACAGCGAGAAGGATCGATACTGTCATTTGGAATAAACATATGTTTGGAAATTTTTTATATTATATTGTCGCCCTGCTAATCTACTCGACATATCAGCCCCCGGCAAAACCTGAATTCTCCGGGATCCAATCCGCTCTGCTGCTGGTGATCCTGTCCACTCTTTTTTTCGTCATCACTTGGTGGCGGTTTAAACGTTTTGAACACCGCATCGCCCTTTATGCCCCGTCCCGGCAGGACGATCTGTTTCAATCCATTGCCACCCGGCAGTCGATGCTTGCCATCATCATTTACGCCATAGATATTCATCTCCTTCAAATCAGCATTTTTTTTTCTCAATTTCAAATAATTAAAATCATCCCCACCCTTGAAGCCTTAATTTTTCTGGCGCTGTTCATTTTCTATCTTTCCATGATCTGGGTATGTGGATATCCCGCGTTCACAAAAATTTACCGAAACTCTGTTTCAATGAAATCCTATGTGGTTTCAAATATTTCCTTCGCTATTCCGGTGGTAGCGCCGTGGCTGATCCTATCCATCACATCGGACATGATTCAAATCCTTCCATTTGAAGCGCCCCGGCGGTTTCTGATGTCTAATGAGGGCCAAATCGCCTATTTCATGTTTTTTCTCATCGCCATCGCCGTCCCAGGCCCATTTCTGATCCAGAAATTCTGGGGATGCAGACCGTTGCGACAGGGGATGATCCGGTCCCGGATCGAGGCCATCTGTGCGGCAGCAGGTATGAAATACAAGGATATCCTGCTCTGGCCGCTGTTCGATGGCCGCATGATCACGGCAGGCGTGATGGGGCTCGTCCGCCAGTTCCGGTATATCCTGGTCACGCCCGCCCTGCTGCGCCACCTGGGCCAGGATGAACTGGATGCGGTTATCGCTCATGAAATCGGGCATATCAAAAAAAATCACCTTTTCTTTTATCTGCTGTTTTTTTCGGGTTATCTGGTGATGTCCTTCACGGTGATGGATCTGACCGTCTATGCCATCATCTATGCAAAAGCGGTTTGGGGCGATTCCTTCGGCAGCGGGCCGGAATACGCCACGGCCACCTCCATGGTGTTCAGCCTGATGATGATCGGCCTTTTCCTCGGCTATTTCCGGTATCTTTTCGGTTATTTTATGCGCAATTTCGAGCGTCAGGCGGATTTGTTCGCCTATTCCATGCTTAACAGCGCCCAGCCGCTGATTTCCACGTTCGAAAAAATCACCCAAACCAGCGGCCAGTCGCCGGACAGACCCAACTGGCATCACTTCAGCATCACGGAACGCATTAACTATTTGAAAAAAATTGATGCCGACCCCTCTCTGATGGATCGGCATCATGAAAAAATCAAAAAAAGTCTGGCCGTCTATCTTGCCGGTCTTGTCCTGGTGGGGTGGATCGGATGGGAAATTCATTATAGCAGCGCGGGCGATATAATCGGCGAAAAGGTTTTAAAAGCCGCTGTTTTCAACCAAATGGCCATGGATGCCAACAACCCGGGGCTGTATCAATTGCTTGGGGATATTTTCCTGAACGAGAAAAATTATGGCGAGTCGGCCAGGGCCTATGAGCATGCTCTCCGGCTGGCTCCGGACAATGTCCCGGTTCTCAACAATCTGGCCTGGCTGTATGCGACATGTGAGAATCCGGCCTTTAAAAACCCTGGGAAAGCCCTTGATCTGGCAAGACGGGCTGCCGGGTTATCTCAGGAATCCTATGTCATGGACACGCTTGCGGAAAGCTATTTCGCGGACGGCGATATTAAAAGCGCCCTGGCCTCCGCCCATCATGCGCTGGCAAGCGCCACCGAAAACCGGGCATATTATCAGCTTCAATTGGAAAAATTTCAATCCGCCGCAAATAAAATTAAAGAGACGGAAAATCCTGTCCCTCATTAGCCCTCATCACGGAACGCACCATATTTTTCATGCTGACATTGCCGAAACACATCAGTTTGACCAGCCATTGCTCTTCGAGCCGGAGTTCCGCCATGATGGTTTTCTCGTCCATCCCCTGATCAGCCAATCCAGCGACATTGCCATAGAAATCCTCAAGATATTGCAATTTGGCCGCAAGATGACGTTTCCCGTTTTTTGCCCTGGGGTTGTGGGCGCAAAACAGCGCATCGAACTCCAGGGTGAGCATTTTTTTTAGAGACACGATCTGATCGTCTATTTTTTCATCCGCGCGAAAATACTTGATCTGGTCTCCGAGATAAATATCCCCGGAAAACAGCCAGCCGTGTTTGGATTCCAGAAACACCGTATGGTCCTTGCTGTGACCGGGCGTATGAATGGCTGTAAATTGAAGATGATTGATTTCAAGGACCCCATCCAATGGATCCATTTCAAGGGGTTTTGTCGCGCCCCACATCAGATGCTGGTATGGCAATATCGGATAAGGCCGCTGCATCTTAGCCACAGTCAGGGAATGCCCCATGACGGGCAGATGATATTTTTCCTTAATAGCGGCGGCATTTCCGCTATGGTCTTCATGATGATGGGTCAATAACACCGCGGTGACATGGTGGTCTTCCACGAGCGGCAAAACGGCGTCCCGCATATGGGGCTGCCCAGTATCAATGAGAACGCCTCCCGCAATATAGCAGTTCACCGTCATCATGGGCCGGCCGACCGGAGACCATCCGAGCCGGAAAGCCAGAACATCGCCGAACCTTTGGACCGAAAAAATTTTCATGATCTTGCTTTTCTATTCAATGTATTATCGGAATAAATATTCTGGTCGCTAACGCCTGTTTGAAAATAATTTATTTTCTCTGGCCCCCGCCATATAAGTTCCGCGCTGTTTCCGCATCGAAATTATCCGGCCAACAGCATGCCCCTCCACCTGAACCAGATTATCTTTCATATAAGATTTTTTGCATTCCAGGCAAACATTTTTACTTGTTATGCCAATTCCAAATCAAAGATGATATCAAGGCGGCGAGGATTGAGACGACGAAGGCGTACAGTTAGTACGTTGAGGAGCCGAAGACGAGCCAACGAAGATAGCGCTATGATTTGGGATTG
>DAIEHU010000170.1 GCA_027353395.1 Desulfobacteraceae bacterium | reverse complement strand
CGGAGGTGTACAGTTAGTACGTTGAGGAGCCGAAGACGAGCCAACGAAGATAGCGCTATGATTTGGGATTGGAATTACTCCCTGAAAATCCTTTCAACATAATTTCTGCATGTGATTGCCTTGGGCCTATTCTCAAAAAATCAGTTCTTTTTTTGAGACCGCGCCTTCCCGCAAAATCAGGGGCGGATCGGTGGTCATATCGATCACTGTGGAGCCCATGCCGCCCTCCAATGGACCGGCGTCGATGATCATGTCCATTTGATTTAAAAAATCCCTGGGCAGGTCTTCGATACGGCTCACGCCGGGGCGGCCGGAATAATTGGCGCTGGTGCCGGTGAGGGGATATGAAAGGACGCTGACAAGAGCGGCGGCGACCGGATGACCGGGAATGCGAATCCCGATTTTGCCGGTTCCGGCGGTGAGAAGTGATGACATGCCGGGGCTTGCATGAAAAACCAGGGTGATGCGGCCCGGCCAGAAGCGATCCATGATGGAGATGGCTGCCGGAGAAATCTCTTGCACCAGCGATGCCAAAGCTTCCCTGGATTTGACCAGTATGGAAACCGGTTTTGCGGCGGCCCGGCCCTTGACCTGAAACAGGCGGCTGATGGCCGATGGATTATTCGCATCCACGCCCAGGCCATATAGCGTGCGGGTGGGAAAAACAACCATGCCGCCGTCTTGAATGATCCTCGCCGCTTCCCGGATCACCGATATTTCCGGATGACCCGGGTTTATTCTGTAAATAGAAGAATTACATGCTGAATTTTTTGGCTTTCTGTTCAACCTGGTCCGCCATTTCCTGTTTGAAATCCGCAAGCATTTCCTGAAGTCCGGGGTCGGCGGTGGAGAGAATCTGAACCGCAAAAATGCCTGCATTTCTGGCTCCGGATTTGCCGATGGCCATGGTGGCCACGGGCACGCCCGGCGGCATCTGCACGGTTGACAGCAGGGCGTCCAGGCCGTTTAAGGCGGATGAATCAATGGGCACGCCGATGATGGGCAGGGTGGTATGCGCGGCAAGCGATCCCGCCAGATGGGCCGCGTGGCCCGCTCCGGCAATGATCACCTTGAATCCTTTTTTCTGGCCGTTCACCACAAAATCCACGGCCCGTTTAGGTGTCCGATGGGCCGAGGCCACGGTGACCTCAAACGGCACCCCGAATTTTTTAAGTATATCTGCTGCTTCCTTCATTATCCCGTAGTCGGAATCGCTGCCCATGACAATGCCCACGAGCGGCGGGATTTCCAGCCGTTTAACGGCTTTCTGGCCGATATCGGTCCTGTGATACGCGCCGTCCCAGGAGATTTTGGCGGTCGCCTGATAGGCCCGGTCAATGGCGTGTTTCACCGTATCGCCCAAAGCGGTGACGCCCAGAACCCGTCCGCCGCTGGCGGTTACCTTTCCCGCTTTTTCCGAGGTTCCGGCATGAAACACCATCACGTCTTTCATTCGCCCCGCGTTTTCAAGGCCGGATATGGCCATGCCTTTTTGATATGCGCCGGGATATCCTTTGGACGCCATGACCACGCACACCGATGGCCGGGGGTCGATTTCCAGGCGGCACTGGTCCAGCCGCCCGTCCACAACGGCCTCCATGACCGGAACAATGTCCGATGCGAGCCGGACCAACAGGGGCTGGGTTTCCGGGTCGCCAAACCGGGCGTTGAATTCAATCACATGGACCTTGTCCCGGTGGATCATCAGTCCGGCGTATAATACGCCTTTGTAAGGTCTCCCTTCGGCGGCCATCGCCCTGACCGCCGGGATCATGACCTGATTCATGATTTTTTCATGCATGGCCGCGTCCACTACCGGCGCCGGTGAATATGCGCCCATGCCGCCGGTGTTCGGGCCTTCATCATTGTCATAGATGGTTTTGTGGTCCTGGGAAGAAGGCAGGGGCAATACATGAAAACCATCGGTAAACGCAAGAAAAGACGCCTCTTCTCCCATCAGGCAATCCTCAATCAACACTTTATTGCCCGCATCCCCAAAAGTCTTTTTTTCAAGCATCATCTTTACGGCGGCGGCGGCTTCCTCCCTGGTTTTGCAGACCACCACGCCTTTTCCGGCGGCCAGCCCGTCGGCCTTAACAACAATCGGGATCTTGCTGCTCTTGATATAGGCGGCCGCTTTTTCAACCGTGGTGAATGTTTTGCCCATTGCCGTGGGAATATTGTATTTGAGCATGAGTTTTTTGGCGAAAGATTTGCTGGCTTCGATTTCCGCCGCTTTTTTGGAAGGTCCGAAAATACGGAGCCCTTTTTTTTCAAAAAGGTCGACAATGCCGTTTGATAATGGCGTTTCAGGCCCCACCACCGTGAGGTCAACAGCTTCTTTTTCCGCAAAACCGGCCAGGCCGTTCACGTCGGCCGCATCAATGGGAATGCATTTGGCGATGGCTGCGATACCCGCATTGCCGGGCGCGCAATAAACCTGCTTCACTTTCGGACTTTTGGCTATTTTCCATGCCAGCGCGTGTTCCCTGCCGCCGCCGCCAATGATGAGAATTTTCATGGATCGATTTCCTTATTCATAAAATTCAAGAAAATTTCAAAGTGAGGATGAAGACGGAAAGCCGCTATGGGTGATGTTTTTCCATGCCCAGGGTGATCAGACGGTCAAGCAGTTCCTCAAAATTCATGCCGGCGGTTTTTGCGGCCAGAGGCAACAGGCTTTCAGACGTCATCCCCGGAATGGTATTGGTTTCCAGAACATAAATATCCTCATTCCGGACGATCATGTCCGTCCGGCTGTAGCCTTTGCAAAAAAGCGCCTCGTGCGCTTTTGCGGCCAGATTCCGCGCTTTTTCCGTTAATGCCGCGCTGATCCGGGCCGGGCAGATTTCCCGGGTCTCGCCCTTTTTATATTTCGCCTCATAATCAAAAAAATCATGGTTTTTTTCCGGAATGATCTCGACCAGCGGAAGTGTTTTCAGATCGATGTTGCCGAGAACCGCGCCGGTAATCTCCGTGCCCGCGATGTATTCTTCAAGTAAAATGGTGTCATCCAGGGCGAACGCCTTGTCAAATGCCTGCCGGAGGCTGTCTTTGGAGCGGACAATACTCATGCCGATGCTTGAACCGCCGCTGGCCGGCTTCACCACGATGGGCAGGCCCAGCCGCTCGATGCAGCAGTCGATGTCGATGTTTTCCCCTGTATTGAAACTCATGTGCGACGGGACCGGAATTCCAGCCTGAAGATAGAGCCGCTTGGACGCCAGTTTGTTCATGGCGATGGCGCTTCCCATCGGCCCTGAACACTGATAGGGGATTTTCAGCAAATCCAGAAGCCCCTGAACCGTGCCATCTTCCCCGCCGGTCCCGTGAAGAATGATCAGGGCCACATCAATGCTGGATGCATCTTCAATGAGCCGGGGTATATCAGTGGCCGGATCATAGCGGCGCACATCGTATTTGTCGGAAGACAGCGCCCGGCAGACTTGGTTCCCTCCGGAGAGCGACACGTCCCGTTCAGTGGAGGTGCCGCCGGAAAGCAGCGCAACTGTAATTTTTTGTTTCATTTTTCATCCATCATCAGGTGTGGAAGAGGGATTTTTTCGCCTGATCGTACTCTTCTGCGGTAATGAGTTTTTTTTCCCGAAGGCTCGCGAGATCCGTCAGTTTGCGTAGCTGAATTGACGGGGAGTCCTCCAGTTGGCGGGAAGAGAGGGGTTGATTGATGTCGATGGCGCGGGCTTTTTCGTCGTCACCGGCGATTTTTAAAGAAGCCAGCCCGCCCAGCAGTTTGACTTCCAGATTTTTTCCTTTCAATTCCGGCAGCGACAGCAATTGATATAGCATCTGGCCGCCGTCTTTTTTCATGTACCGGAAAAAAAAGTAAACGCCGCCGCCGATCAAGGCGCAACTTCCCAGAAAAATCCAGAAAATATAATTGACGATGCCGCTGAAGAAGATAACGAGAATCCCCATTGCGGCAAGAAGAACCACATGGAAAACCAAGACAGACGACGCCAGAAAGAGGCTGCCGACAAGGGCTGTTGTTTCATTTTTTTTTTTAAGCATGGTCTTTATCACGTTTGTCTGATCTCAGACAGTCCAGCAAGGGAGAACCGGTTACTTGTCGAATGGTGTCCCTTTATGATTCAATGATAACCGGTCGACAACCCGTTCTTCATACTTTTGGGGAAGTTCAAACGCGATGGCGCTTTTTCGCAGCGTGTTGAGCTTCATAATTAAATAATTTAATTTTTTTAAAGTTTTATATTTTAATTGGTCATCGGGCATCTGTTCCAGAAGCGTTTCTGTGCAGACGATTTCTTTTTTTATGGCAAGTTCAGGGGGGATGCAATCTGCATTTTTCAGTATCTTATACGCCAGCCGAAGGTCTTCCGGAATATGTCGGTTGTCTTCAAGCAGCAAGGGTTCGCCGGTTCCCGGAAGATTCTCGAAATCTCCATTTTCCTGGGACTGGCGGATTCGCTCCTCAACAATTTTTTCAAATCCGGTGATCATTTTTGATATCCCAAGATAAAACCAAACTGCCTGATTATGAAATATAAACAAAGAAGCCCCTCTGAGTTTTGCAGAGAGGCTTCTTTGTATTTGAAAATGGGATGCAGTCCATTAAACTCTAATTTTAACCAACTGTGTTTCATCGATATTTTTGTATCGAAAAAGCTGGGATAGCCCCAAAACAATAAGCGGCCCCTCTCCGTGTCAATAAAAAAATGGCTTTATAGGCTGGGGCAACTGAAAAAGCAAGATATTTGTAATATATAGTTCACTTGGCCTATATGTCAACACCAGACTCGCGCAATTTCAGGGTAACCGAATTTGAAAATTATCCTGCCAACACTTTGAGCAATAGTCGTTATCCCAGCCAGATCTCATCCTTTTTGATTGTTTTCGTTCGGCGCTGCCTTTGCGTAAATTTACGGCCAGAAATGATCCACTCCTTGACACGGGAAAAATTTTGTCGATATACTCGGCCAAATCATTTTCAACCGCTATCTTATATCTTTAATTCAATAGGGAACAGTGACAGGCCATGAAACAAAAACCATTCATTCGATCGATTATTTTTCTATCCGTTTTTTTTGTCATCGGCACGGCAGGTGCTGCTGATGCCCTGCAAGCCATATCCAAAACCCCTTACTTGGGCGCTATCGTGATAGACGCAGCCACCGGCGATGTGATCTCGGAAGATCAGGCGGACGCAAAAGGGTATCCGGCCAGCATGATCAAGCTGATGAACCTGCTGGTGATTCTTGACGCCATAAAAGCCGGTCAGATTGGACTGCAGGATCCGGTCACCATATCCGCGGCGGTATCGCATATCGGCGGTTCCCAGGTATATTTAAAAGAGAATGAGGTCTTTCCCGTGGAGGAGCTGATCTATGCCATGATGGTCCAGTCCGCCAATGACGCGGCTCTGGCCTTGGCGATTCACTGCGCGGGCAGCCCGGAGGCATTTGTGGAGATGATGAACAAAAAGGCCGCGGAAATCGGCATGAAGGATACGGTCTATTATTCCGTGCATGGGTTGCCGCCAGGAAAAGACCAGCAGCCGGATGTGACGACCGCCCGGGATATGGCGAAATTATGCCGGGAACTTCTGAAACATCCAGAAACCTTGAAATACACATCCACCCAGATGCGCGAATTCCGGCCTGATGCCCCTGAGCCCTTTATTATGCGCACCCACAACCATTTGCTTCAGCATTTTGAAGGATGCGACGGCTTCAAAACCGGTTATTACGGAGCTGCCGGTTTCTCCATTGCGGCCACCGCGCAGAAAAACGGCGCACGGGCGATTGCCGTGGTTCTGGGGAGCACCGGCAGAAAATTGCGGGATGAAAAGGCAAGCATTCTGCTTTCCAAGGGGCTCATGGAAATTCTGAAAAAACACCCTGCTCCGCCACCTGCCGCCAAGGCGGCAACGGCAACGGACGCAGCGGCGGCGACAGCAGCGCCAGTAAAGGCAGCGGCCGCGGAACCTGCCGCCAAGAAAAGCGAACCCGTCACAATTTCCAGACGGACTTTTTACATCGTCTTAGGGCTGAACGTACTCGTGATTGCACTTCTGATTGCCGGGTTGCTTGTAAAACGGAAAAAAAATAACCGGCCCCTGATGCGGATATGACCGGCTCCCGCTATTCATCCTTCTTGGGTGTTTTATCCGAAATGATGATATTTTCTG
>DAIEHU010000016.1 GCA_027353395.1 Desulfobacteraceae bacterium | reverse complement strand
AAACCACCCACATTTCAGTGCTTTGTCAATTTCCCCGATGGAATTCACTTCTCCTATCAGCGGTTTCTGATCAATCAGATCCGAACCGAAACCGGGCTTGATCAGACCCCCATCCGGCTGTTTTTCAAGCGGCGCAATGAACCCAGCACCCGCATTTCCACGAAAAAGCCTTTCAGAGGCCGGAAAAAAATAAAACGCGCCTCATAATCCGCATAGTTCGTGAATAACAATGACCGGCAACACAGATGACACCCGTACACGGGATCTTTTTGAACATCAGGGAAAACAGGCGGCGGATCGCGAAAGGCCGTTGGCGGACCGGATGCGCCCGCAACGGCTCGACCAATTTATCGGCCAGGAAAAGGCGGTGGGGCCGGGCTCCCTGATCGCCTCGGCCATAAAAAATGATCGCATCTTTTCCATGATCCTCTGGGGGCCGCCGGGTTGCGGCAAAACCACCCTGGCCCGGATTGTCGCTGACCAGACCCAGTGCCACTTCGCCCATTTTTCCGCTGTTCTGTCCGGCGTGAAAGATATCCGCAATGTGATTGATATTGCACATGAAAAACGCAATTTTCACGGCATGCGCACCATTCTTTTTGTGGATGAAATTCACCGGTTCAACAAAGCCCAGCAGGATGCGTTTCTTCACCATGTGGAAACCGGTTTGATCACGCTTATCGGAGCCACCACGGAAAATCCATCCTTTGAAGTCATCCCGGCCCTGCTCTCCCGCTGCCAGGTCATTACCCTGTCCGCCATGACCGAGCCGGATATGATAATTTTGCTGAAACGCGCGCTTTCGGACACCGAAAACGGGCTGGGCGGGCGGGGCCTGGACTATTCCAACGAGGCGCTTGCCCATATTGCCGCGCTTTCGGACGGTGATGCCCGGGCTGCCCTGAACATCCTTGAAATTTCAGCCGTTCATCTATCCCAAAAAGCCATCGCGGGCTCCCCGAAAATGGAAATCTCCCTGGCGGACGTGGAAACCGCGCTCCAACGGAAAGCCCTGTCCTATGACAAATCCGGAGAGGAACATTATAACCTGATATCCGCGTTTCACAAGAGTTTGCGAGGCAGTGATCCGGATGCGGCCCTCTACTGGCTGGGTCGGATGCTGTCATCCGGCGAGAATCCGCTCTATGTGGCCCGGCGCATGGTGCGATTCGCATCCGAGGACGTGGGCAACGCCGATCCCGCCGCCTTGACGGTAACAATGGCGGCCATGGAAGCCTACCGGTTTCTGGGGTCTCCGGAAGGCGATCTTTGTCTGGCCCAGGCTGCGGCCTATCTTGCCACGGCCCCGAAAAGCAACAGCATCTATATGGCATACGGCGAAGCGCTCCAGTCCATCCGCCAGACCGGAACCCTGCCCGTGCCCATGCATATCCGCAACGCCCCCACAAAGCTGATGAAAGACCTGGGATACGGCCAAAATTATAAATACGCCCATGATTACAAGGATGCGTTTGTCCCCCAGAACCATCTGCCGGACAAGCTGCAAAACCGGATTTTCTACACCCCCACATCCAGAGGCTATGAAAAGACCATCAAAGAGCGGCTGGACCGGTGGCGGGCGTTGAAAAAATCGGAAGATTGAGGGATCGTTCAAAAATAATATAGACTTTTTACACCATTTCTGGCCGATGCTGGATATGGAAATAATCGACCGAATGCGCATTCGACATCAATCCATATGGCCCCATCTTGACGCGAAAGGGCGAAGGCTTTGGCCGCCACCGAGGCTAAAGCGCTCATGGCCGGGACGGGCTTAAACTCGTTCATGAGATTACAGGGATACCGCGCAGTGTCATCATTGCCGGAATAAAGGAATTGTCTGGTGAATCGCCTTTGGCCGAAGGACGTATTCGCCATGCTGGCGCTGGAAAAAAATCGGTTAAAGAATCGGAACCGATCATGACGCATCGGTTTTTGCTCTGGAGAGTATTCGCCGGTGGCGGTATATGATGGAAAAGAAACGGTATCCGTACGCAACACGGTTGATGATCACAGCGGACAGTGGCGGGAGCAATGGCCGCGAGTCAGGCTTTGGAAGGTGGGGTTGCAGAAGTTCGCGAATGAAACCGGATTGGAAATTCATGTCAGTCATTTCCCGCCGGGATCAGCAAATGGAACAAGATAGAGCATCGTCTATTCAGCGCCATCAGCCTGAACTGGCGAGGACGACCGCTCGTCAACCATGAAGTAATTATCAACTTAATAGAATCCGCAACAATGCGGACAGGGCTCAAGGTGCAGGCATTTCTGGATACGAATCAATACGTTAAATGGATCAAGGTGACTGGCGCAGAAATGAAGGCCCTGAGTTGTCATCCGGAATCTTTTCATGGGGAGTGGAATTACTCCATTAAAAGTATAATTGATTTTTGAACGGCCCCTAATTCGGTATGGTGCCCCCTGAATTCCCGCAATGAGCCGACCTGGTCAAAAGTTAGATAATAGACCGCGCCGCCTTGGGTCATGGCATAGGGCGTCCGGCTGTCGGCATATTCGAATCGCATCTTTAGCGCGCCGGAACCGTCGTACACGGCAAGAAGCTGGGTCATTCCGGCCCAGAGGTATTTTTCAACAACCGCGCCGTCGACCTTTTTGGCGATGCGCCTGCCCAGCGGGTCATGAACATATTCGATAAACGTACTGTCCGGAAGCCCCACGCTGTAAAGCTCACCCTTAGAGGAATAATCATAGGTGGTCACATCGCTCCCGACGGTGCGGGTGGTCAGGAAACCGTCCGTATCATATTGATACGAAGCATCGCCGGCAGTCAGCAAATGGTCCTCATCGGAATATGCCAGATTCCGCCCGGCAATCCCCCGCTGCGCGTTCATTTCGTAAGTGCGTGATCCGTTGGCATTGTACCGGTATTCTTCCACCAGTGTACCGTCCTTGGTGACGGTCAGGAGTCGGCCCACGGGATCATAGGTGTAGCTGTAACTTACGGCCACGCCGTTGACAGTCTCTGTTTTTGAGGTGATCCGGCCGGTATTGTCAAAAACCAGATTCCATGCTGACAGGCTTTGTCCGCCCACGGCAACCGTTTGGGCTCCGGTTTCGCCGTAACCGTTAAAGGCGCGCGACAGGGCAAAGGAATTTGCCGTCACGGATTCCGGCAGGCCGTTGGCCGCGTTGCGGGCAATCGTAAACCTGCCGGAGCCGGTCAGAAGTCCGTCGGGGAATCTTGGGGACGCCCTTAATTTATTAACTTATATTATCTCCAAACCCTCCTTTGCGTCAATCCCGCTTGCAGTCAAGTTAATAACCGATAAGTTTGGGGCGCCCCTACTAAGTTTTTATTTCTTCGATTAAGGTAAAACTTTTTTAACTGAAACGTATTGTATGAAAAGGATTGACTCATAACTGAGATATAGAAAAAACAAACTCAATATCAGGAAAATAAAAGCCATTATTTTTTTATACAAAGGTAATAGCTGATCAACTATTTTAAAGAATTTATTCCTGTGATAATCGTAACACATTAAAAATGAACAGAATATCAGCAACAAGAATAGGGCAAAATACAAAACGCAAAACCAGCATGAAAAAAAAGATATCACCCATTGCATTTTATAATCCTCCAGTTTTTAACCATATTAATACTGAGATAATGACTGCAAAAAAAACTTTCACGCTACATGAATTCGGGGGACACCTTACTGATTAGCACTGGGAATAAAGGCGCATCCTTAGCCTTAAGTGGTGGTCAAGAAAAGCAACAAAAGAACCGCAACCCCGCGCTGCGGAACCCCCTCCATCAGATGCAATTATTCATCCGGATTAACGGGCCCGCAAAAAGTCTTTAAATATTATATATTCGTAATTATTGAATAAATAATAACCTCTCCGTGAAAAAGGGGATAATAGGTATGATGCAATCGTAAAAGTCGTCGCCCCGGCGCAGGCCTGGGTCCAGATAATTTATAACTTTCCGAATATACTTGATTCCGGCTTTCGCCGGAATGACGGAAAAAGGAGAAAATAGACTTTTTACGGTTTCATCATTTTTTAACAGTTATGGCCGAACCCGGTGTTCCGGCATAGAAAACAATAATCTCAGCCGGTTGTCTGCCCTCATTCTTTCCGTAATGCCATTTGTTCGAAACCTCGACAATTGCTTCGCCCGCTTTCAGGCGCAGTGTTTTGCCGTCCTCCGCGGTAATCGTCAGTTCTCCGCTCAATAACACGCCGGCATTGATAACGGGGTGTTCATGCAGGGGCAGTTGCGCTCCTGGCGGGATTTTAATTCTGAGAATGGTTATCTCCGGAGGCGCTTTCGGGTAGGCAGGCAGGCGGCTGCCATCCCAGCTTGAACTTGTTTTTGCCAATTCATCAACCTTGATGGTATCGAGGTCTTTGGCTAAACCGGTAACTGACAGCAATAACGCAAAAAAAATTCCACAAAGCAGTTTTTTCATATTTACCCCGCGGCAGCCACGTTTTTTTCCATGAACGCCACCGCATCTTTCAGGCGCGACACCACCCGTGATTTGCCAAGAGCGATCATCATTTCAAAAACACCGGGGCTGACGGTTCCACCGGTGAGGGCCACCCGCACCGGCTGGGCGATTTTTCCGAATTTCAGGTCCGCATCCGCCATCACCTTTTTAAATATCTCCTCCAGCGACGGCTCATCAAATGCTTCGGTCTGCGAAATGGCGTCGGTCAATTTCGACATGGGCGCAAGCAACCCGGAATTTAAAAATTTCGTGGCTGCTTGCGCGTCATAAGCCGGCTTTTCCTGAAAATAGAACCGTGCGCCATCAGCCATCTCAATGAATGTTTTGCTGCGGGGTTTTAAAGTCCCAATCACCCCGTTCAGATAATCGCCCGGTTCGGCGGAAATTTTTTTTGCCTTTAAAAAGGGCAGGAGGTACGGGGCCAGATCCGGAGTGCCGGCGGCCCGGATATGTTCGGCATTGAGAGCCAGCAGTTTTTCCGGATTAAACACCCCGGCGGACCGGCCGATATGCTCCAGGTTGAATTTCTCAATCAGCTCGGCCCGGGTGAAAAACTCCTGATCCCCGTGGGACCAGCCCAGCCGAACCAGATAATTCACCATGGCTTCCGGATGATAGCCCATGTCACGATACGCCGTCACCGACATGGCCCCATGCCGCTTGCTGAGACGGGATTTGTCATGGCCCAGCACCATGGGCACATGCCCGAAATCCGGAATCTCGCAGCCCAGTGCCTGATACAATAATATTTGTTTCGGCGTGTTGCTGATGTGATCGTCCCCTCGGATAATGGTATTGATATTCATGGTGATATCATCCACCACCACCGCGAGATTGTACATGGGGGAGCCATCCCCCCGCGCAATGATGAAATCATCCAGCTCCGCGTTGGCAAAGGCGATAGGCCCCCGGATTTTATCATCCACCACCGTTGACCCGGTCGGGGGCGTTTTGAAACGCACTACCGCGCCTTCCTGCCATTTTAAATTTTTCTCCCGGCAGGTGCCGTCATACCGGGGCTTGCCACCGCTTTCACGGGCGGCATTCCGCATCTGCTCCACCTGTTCCGGAGTGCACGTGCAATAATAGGCATGGCCGGAATCAATCAGGCGGTTGATATATTCCTTATACACATCATACCGTTTTGACTGGTAATACGGGCCTTCGTCCCAGTCGATGCCCAGCCAGTCCAATGCCTCGAATATGGCGTCCACCGATTCCTGGGTCGATCGTTCCACATCCGTGTCTTCAAAACGTAAAATAAACCGACCGCCCGTGTGCCGGGCATACAGCCAGTTAAAAATCGCCGTCCGGGCGCCACCCAGATGCAGATATCCGGTTGGGCTGGGCGGGAAACGGGTAATAATGGTTGTTTTGTCCATTTGCGGGTCACCTTATCGAAAAATGAAATGATCGGATTTTTAAAAAATTTTTAAGCTAACACAAGGCCCGGCCAAATACAAGGATCAAAATACAGGAAACAATCGAATTCCCTTGACAACAAATGGGATTTAACATACATGATTTAACAATGAATTTATCCAAAATTGAATAAATTTTTAAAAAATACAATTAGTTAGGAGCTAACCATGGCAGTACCAAAGCATAAGAAATCCAAATCCAAGCGTGACAAAAGACGAACCCATCAAAAAACGGCCGCACCGAACGTCTCATCCTGTCCGGAATGCGGCGAAGCGAAACTTCCGCATTTTGCCTGCCCGCAATGCGGCGTTTATAAAGGCAGAAACATTAAAGCAGCAGCCGAATAGCCGGTGAGACGCCCGACGCTTTTAAAATCGGGCTGCATTTGGCGATTAAATGACAGAGCCGGGAAAAGGATTCGCACCATCATGTTTTTGTATTCCCGGAATCACCCGTAATGACCCGACAGACATCGGAGATAATATGAAAAAATTTTCCGACGCGGCATCGGGTTTTCCTGTTTTCATGGTAATATGACCAGCGACAGCACCCCCAACAGCCATTCAGAAAGCAGTTCGGACAGCCGCTCCGCTGTTTTACGCACCGTTGTGGTTACCGGCGGCTCCAAAGGCATCGGCCGGGCCATCTGCAAGGCGTTTGCGGGGCCTGGGACGACGGTTTATTTTAATTTCCAGTCTCCGGAAACAACGGGTATCGAAACCAGCGAGGACATTTCCGCAGCCGGCGGCATTCCGGCGCCCGTGCGCGTTGATGTGGCGTCTGAAGCTGAAGTTATGCAATTTTTCAAAAAAATTTCAGATGAAACCGGACGGGTGGATGTGCTGGTGAATAATGCGGGGATCACAAAGGACGGCATGCTGCTCCGGATGAAGGAAAAAGACTGGGATGATGTGATCCGCGTCAACCTGAAGGGCGCCTTTCTTTGCACCAAGGCCGCCGCTAGGTTTATGCTCAGGCAGCGGCAAGGCCGGATCATCAATATCACTTCGGTCGTCGGCGTCACTGGAAATGACGGCCAGGCCAATTATGCGGCGTCCAAGGCGGGCCTCATCGGTCTGACAAAAACAGCGGCGCGGGAACTCGCGTCCCGGGGCATTACCGTGAACGCCATCGCACCGGGTTTCATCAAAACCGGCATGACCGCTGCCCTGTCTGAAAAAGTGGAGTCGGATATTCTGCCACAAATCCCGCTGGCCCGGATCGGCACACCGGAAGATGTCGCCGGTGTGGCAGTTTTTTTAGCCTCCGGAAGCGCGGATTATATTACCGGACAAGTCATTCACGTTAACGGTGGGATGTACATATAGACAGATTAAGGAGAAAAACTTCATGAAGATTGAAGACAAAGTCAAAAAACTGATCGCGGAAAAATTGAATGTGGATATCGGCGACGTTGTACCCCAGGCTTCCCTCATTGATGATTTAGGGGCGGATTCCCTTGCCATTGTTGAACTGATCATGACCATGGAGGAAGAATTCGATATCGAAGTCCCGGATGAAGACGCCGAGAAACTCGCCACCGTCCAGAAGGCCATAGACTATATCATTTCAAAGACCTGATGGCCCGGCCAAAAAATCAACCATTATCTAAAATTGAATACGGCCAAATACCTACCGGAAAAAAATTATGGAAAATCCAGAGGCCATCATTATTGGAAGTGACCACGCAGGATATGCGCTCAAGGAATTCATCAAGGCGTATTTAACGGGTTTGGGCCTGGCGGTTGAAGACTGCGGCGCCATGAGCGAGGCTTCCATCGACTACCCGGACATCGGCCTTAAGGTGGCGCAAAAAGTAGCCGCCGATGCCGGGCGGCGCGGTATCCTGATCTGCGGAACCGGCATAGGCATGTCCATAGCGGCCAATCGGGTGAAGAATGTCCGGGCGGCATTGTGCAACGAGCTTTTCTCCGCGGCCTTGAGCCGGCGGCATAATGACGCCAATATTCTGGCCATGGGCGGACGGGTCATCGGAACGGAATTGGCCAAGGAAATCGTTCGTGTCTGGCTGAACACTCCGTTTGAAGGCGGACGCCACCAGCGGCGGATTGATAAACTGGACCGGATTTGATAAAAAACGTTTTCACTTTACGACGGCATCTTTGTTATGGAGAACCAACTGTTGGACCTTAATGTGATAAAAAAAGTGGACCCGGAAATCGCCGACGCCATTTCCAGAGAACGCATCCGGCAGACGAACACGTTAGAGCTCATCGCCTCTGAAAATATCGTCGGCCCAGCGGTCATGGCAGCCCAGGCCAGCGTGATGACGAACAAATATGCGGAAGGTTATCCCGGCAAACGGTATTACGGCGGATGCGAAAATGTGGATATCGCGGAATCCCTGGCGATCGAGCGCGCCAAAAAACTGTTTGGTGCGGAATACGCCAACGTACAGCCCCACTCCGGCTCCCAGGCCAATATGGCTGTTTATTTCGCCTTGCTGACCCCCGGCGATACGGTGATGGGAATGGATCTGTCCCACGGCGGGCATCTGACCCACGGTGCGGCCGCCAGTTTTTCCGGAAGATTTTTCAATTTCGTGCCTTACGGGGTGAGCAAAGATACAGGCACCATCGACTACGACCGGCTGGCGTCTCTGGCAAAAGAATATCGCCCGAAAATGATTGTGGCCGGAGCCAGCGCCTACCCGCGATTTCTTGATTTTGAAGCATTCAAAACCATCGCCAAATCCGTCGACGCCCATCTCATGGTGGACATGGCCCATATCGCCGGACTGGTCGCCGGCGGCGTGCATCCCTCTCCGATTCCGTGGGCGGATATCGTTACCTCCACCACCCACAAAACCCTGAGGGGCCCCCGCGGCGGGCTGATTCTCGCCCCGGCGGCGCTGGGCGCCAAATTAAACAAGGAGATTTTTCCGGGCATCCAGGGCGGGCCGCTCATGCATGTCATCGCCGCCAAAGCTGTGGCGTTCAAGCTTGCCCTTTCCAATTCCTTCAAGGAGTATCAGCGGCAAATCGTCAAAAATGCGGCCACGCTGGCGGCGTTTTTGATGGACAACGGTATCCGCCTCATGTCGGGTGGAACGGATAACCATATGATGCTGGTTGATCTGCGAAATTTGAATATCACGGGAAAAGATGCGGAACAGTGCCTGGAACAGGCCGGTATCACCGTGAATAAGAACACCATCGCGTTTGACCCCCAAAGCCCGTTTATAACGAGCGGCATCCGCATCGGAACACCCGCCGTCACCACCCGGGGCATGAAAGAACCGGAGATGAAACGTATCGGCGGGTTTATTACCGATGTGTTAAAACATCCCTATGATGCGGCCGTCATCAGCCGGGTCAAAAAAGAGGTTCACGAACTGTGCGCCAATTTTCCTCTTTATCCGGAAACGGATGAATAATATTGAGGAGTTGAAGGCTATCGGAAACTTGCAAAAAGGAATTTTCAGAATATGACTGCGGGAGATCGTCCGGCCTGGGACGCCTATTTCATGGACATCGCCGTTCTGGTGGCCAAACGGTCCACCTGCCTGAGGCGAATGGTGGGCGCGCTCATTATCAAGGACAAACGCATCCTGACCACCGGATACAACGGCGCCCCCAGCGGCATCCGGCACTGCATCGAAATCGGCTGCCTCCGGGAAACCCTGAATGTCGCTTCCGGCCAGCGGCATGAACTCTGCCGGGGAATTCACGCCGAACAAAACGCTATTATTCAGGCCGCTTACCATGGTGTTTCCATCCGGAATGCCAGCCTCTACTGTACCAACCTCCCCTGTTCCATCTGTACCAAAATGATCATCAACGCCGGTATCGAGCGGATATACTACCTGGAAGGATATGCGGATGAACTGTCCGAAGCCATGCTGACGGAAGCAAAGATCGAGGTGATACAGCTGAAACATTCATAATCTGTCACGCGCCATCACCCCATCGCCGGGGTGAAAAGGAAAAGAACCGATGAAATGCCCTTATTGCCGTGAAAACAATAACAAAGTGATTGATTCCAGGCTGAGCAAGGACGGCGACGCCATCCGGCGGCGCCGGGAATGCCTCGTCTGTGAACGGCGGTTTACGACTTACGAGTATATCGAAGACATTCCCATCATGATCATTAAAAAAGACAAACGCCGGGAGGTGTTCAACCGCGACAAGGTCCGGGCGGGCCTCCTGAAAGCCTGTGAAAAGCGCGAAATCAGCATGAACGTGATTGAGGCCTTCACCAGCGAACTCGAACGGGATCTGCGGGAATCCGAAGCCAAGGAAATTCCGTCCACCATTATCGGTGAAAAAATGATGGCCATGCTCCACAAACTCGACAAGGTCGCCTATGTCCGGTTTGCTTCCGTGTATCGGGATTTCAAGGATGTCACGGATTTTGAAAACGAACTCAAAACATTGAAATAATTGAGCCCCGGAAAACGGCAAGTCATGGGAATGGTTTCGCAAACAATGCGTTGCGGAACCATTCCATTTTTATCCGGCGCAAATAACAACACACCGTTTTACTTAATATAAAGTTCTATTTTTTGCCCATGAACCATCAATATTTTATGGAAACCGCACTGGAACTGGCGGCCAGGGGCGCGGGCTATACATCACCTAATCCCATGGTCGGCGCCGTGGTGGTTAAAGATGGCGCGATTGTTGGCCAGGGCTGGCACCAGAAAGCCGGCGGCCCTCATGCAGAGGTGTATGCCATTGATGATGCCGGGGAACGAGCCCGTGACGCCACACTGTTTGTAACCCTTGAACCCTGTAACCATTTTGGCCGGACGCCGCCCTGTACGCAGAAAATTCTTTCCGCGGGCATCCGGCATGTGGTCATGGCGATGGCCGACCCGAATCCGGATGTGAAAGGCGGGGGGGCCGATTTTTTAATCCGAAACGGGATCACGGTGGAAACCGGGATATGTGAAGATCAGGCCAGGCGGCTCAATGAAATTTTTATCAAGTATATCCGGACCAAACGGCCGTTTGTCACATTAAAATGCGCGGCGACCCTGGACGGCCGCATCGCCACGCGCACCTTTGATTCCAAATGGATCACCGGCCCGGCCGCCCGGAATTATGTTCATGAACTGCGGCACCGGATGGACGCCATCATGGTGGGCATCAACACTGTCACAGCCGACAATCCCCGCTTGACGGCTCGGCTTGAGGTCAAAACCGCCATTGACCCGGTCCGGATTATTCTGGACACAAACCTGTCCATCCCGGAAGACGCGAACGTCTTGCGGATTCCGTCAACCGCCGATACCATCATCGTCACCGGGAATTCGGCCGCCTCCCCCAAACGGAAACGGATTGAAATGTCAGGTGCCAAAGTCATCATCGCGGACCTTAAAGACGGACGGATCGATCTCCCCAGCCTGATGCACCGGCTGGGGCAAATGGGCCTCACGAGCCTGCTTATTGAAGGCGGGGCCACGGTTTCCGCATCGGCCCTGCAGTCCGGCATTGTTGACAAGGTCTGCTTTTTTTATGCGCCCAAAATTCTGGGCGGGGACGACGGCGTGCCTATGTGCCGGGGCGCCGGCCCGGAGTTGATGGCCCAGAGCATTCCGGTGTCGGACATCACGGTCCGGCAGTTTGACGGGGATGTGATGATAGAAGGGTATATAAAACAGGACAAGCCACCATGTTTACAGGCATCATAGAAAGCCTTGGGACCATCGCCGCCGTCCGGCCTGCCGGGGAGGGAAAGCGGCTGGCCATTACCGCCGGATTTCCCCTTAACGGGACGAAAATCGGCGACAGCATTGCGGTCAACGGGGCCTGCCTCACGGCGGTCTCTATTGCCGGCGCCCGCTTTGAAGTGGATGTATCGCCGGAAACCGTGGACAAGACCTGTTTTAAGCATGTGAAAACCGGTGAACAGGTCAATATCGAACGGGCTTTGCGCCTGTCCGACCGGCTGGACGGCCACCTGGTTTCCGGCCATATTGATGGCACCGGCCGGATCACCTATAAAATCCGTAATGCCAACGCCATACTAGTGGGATTTTCGATTCCCGGCGCCCTGGCCGGATACTTGATTCCCAAAGGGTCCGTGGCGGTGGATGGAATCAGCCTGACGGTCAACCGGTGCGATGATCACTCCTTTGAGGTCAGCATTATTCCCCACACCGCAAGCATCACCACCATCGGCCTTAAAAATGCCGGAGACATGGTGAATATCGAAACCGATATGATCGGAAAATATGTGGAAAAATTTCTCATTCGCGGCAAGGGGGGTTCCCCGGATAAAAAGAGCGATAAACCGCTGGACATGGAATATTTATTGAAAACCGGATTTATTTAAACCATATTACCAGACGGCCCGAAAAATCACAGGCCCGGCAAGGGGCGACCCGAATGGCCGGAGCTTGAATATATTAAGGAGATTAGAAGTTATGTCACATTTAAGCATTGAAGAAGCCATCAAGGACATTAGAGACGGAAAAATGGTGATCCTGGTGGATGACGAGGACCGGGAAAACGAAGGGGATCTCACCATTGCGGCTCAGGCCGTAACCCCTGAAATCATTAATTTTATGTCCAAATATGGGCGGGGGCTGATTTGCCTGTCGCTGTCCCCGGATATGGTTGAAAAACTGAAACTGCCCATGATGGTCTCTGAAAACACCTCCCAGTTTAAGACCGGTTTCACGGTCTCCATCGAGGCCCGACACGGCGTGACCACCGGCATCTCAGCCGCGGACCGCGCCATCACCATTCTCACCGCCATCGCGGACAACACCAAACCGGAAGATATCGCCCGGCCCGGCCATATTTTCCCCCTGCGCGCCCGGCGCGGCGGGGTGATGGTCCGCTCCGGCCAAACAGAAGGGTCTGTCGATCTTGCCCGGCTCGCCGGCCTCAAACCCGCCGGGGTGATTTGTGAAATCATGAATGATTACGGCACCATGGCCCGTATGCCGTCCTTAGAACAATTCAGTGAAGAACACAACATCGGCATCTGCACCATCGCCGATCTCATCGAATACCGGATGCGGACCGAATCCTTTGTCCGCCGGGAAGTGGAGGCCGTCATTCCTACAGGCCACGCCGGGGTATTCAAGGTGATTGTCTATGCGAATGATCTGGAGGATTATCAGCATATCGCACTGGTCAAAGGGGAAATCGATCCGGAAAAACCGACCCTGGTCCGGGTGCATTCCGAATGCCTGACCGGTGACATCTTCGGGTCGATGCGTTGCGACTGCGGCGAACAGCTCTTCAAGGCCATGCAGATGATGGAGGAGGAGGGCAGCGGCGTTCTGCTGTATGTCCGTCAGGAAGGCCGAGGAATCGGCTTGGTCAACAAACTGAAGGCCTATAATCTTCAGGACCAGGGCTATGATACGGTGGAAGCCAATGAAAAACTCGGATTCAAGCCGGATTTGCGGGATTATGGCATCGGCGCACAGGTTCTGGCAAATCTTGGGGTGAGAAAAATGCGGCTTATCACCAACAACCCCAAAAAAATCGTGGGACTGGAAGGATACGGGCTCAGCGTCGTGGAACAGGTGCCCATTCAAACCAAGCCCAATGAGCACAACCGGAGTTATCTGGAATGCAAATGCCTGAAAATGGGGCATTATTTAAATATCGACACCACACCTTAACAAAAGGAACTGTTATGTCAAAAATCATTGAAGGAAATTTACAGGCCCAGGGCAAGCGTTTCGCCGTGGTCGTCAGCCGGTTTAATGATTTTATTTCGGAAAAACTGGTCTCCGGCGCGCTCGACGCCCTGACGCGCAGCGGCGCGGACAATAAGGATATCGATATCATCAAAGTGCCCGGCGCATTTGAAATCCCGCTGGCAGCCAAAAAAGCGGCCCGGAAAAAATACCATGCGGTCATCTGCCTGGGAGCTGTTATTCGCGGAGCCACGCCCCATTTCGATTATGTCGCCGCGGAAGTTTCCAAAGGGATTGCGTCCGTCAGCCTGGATACTGAAATCCCTGTTATTTTCGGCGTCGTCACCACGGACACCATCGAGCAGGCTATTGAGCGGGCGGGTACCAAAGCCGGAAACAAAGGATGGGACGCTGCGATCGCGGCCATTGAAATGGCCAATCTCATGGACGCGCTGGCGGAGCGGAAATAACTTTCATGGGAACCCGCCGCAAAGCCAGAGAGCTGGCCATGAAAGCGCTCTTCTGCATGGACATGCTGAAAAACGAATCAGATGAATTGATGGAACGGCTGGATGCGCGACTGAAACCGCCCCAGGATATCCACGCATTTTATGTTTCCCTGATCAAAGGCGTCGTTCACAACAAGCCACGGATTGACCAGACGATTGAGACCTTTTCCAGCAACTGGAAAATCAGCCGGATGGGATACGTGGACCGCAATATCCTTCGCATCGCGGCCTATGAACTGCTATTCTGTCCGGATATTCCGCCGAAAGTCGCTATCAACGAGGCCGTTGATATCGGAAAACTTTACGGAACGGAAGACTCCGGGGCATTTATCAACGGCATTCTGGACGGCATTTACCGGAAAAACACCGCCGGGATGCTAAAAATCAATCCACCGGATTAAAAATACAAGCCACCACCCAACCATAAAAGGACAAGGAGATTTCAGATGATGGAACAACGAAAAGTCTATTTGCGTGAGGATGAGATGCCCCGGCAATGGTATAATATCCTTGCCGATATTGCCATGAATCCGCCCCTGGGTCCTGACGGCAACCCCGTCTCTCCGGATCAGCTTTCGCCAGTGTTTCCCATGAACCTGATCGAACAGGAAGTTAGCACCCAAAGGTGGATCGATATCCCCGAACCAGTGCTCGGCGTACTGAAAATCTGGCGGCCGTCGCCCCTGGTCCGGGCCCGGAACCTGGAAAAAGCGCTGGGCACACCTGCCAGAATTTATTTTAAAAACGAAAGTTTGAGCCCTGCGGGAAGTCATAAGCCCAATACCGCTGTACCCCAGGCCTATTATAACAAGGAATTCGGCATCGAACGACTCACCACGGAAACCGGCGCTGGCCAGTGGGGCAGCGCATTGTCCTTCGCCTGCTCCCAGTTCGGCGTCGAATGCAAAATCTACATGGTCCGGGTCAGTTTTGACCAGAAACCCTACCGGAAATCCATGATGGCGGTCTGGGGCGGCAAGTGTATCCCCAGCCCGAGCCCTTTCACCAAAGCCGGCCGTGATGCGCTGGAACGCGATCCGAATACCCCGGGCAGCCTGGGTATAGCCATCAGCGAAGCCATTGAAGAAGCGGTGTCCGATCCAACCGGAAAAACCCGTTACTCTTTAGGCAGCGTGCTCAATCATGTCATGCTGCACCAGACCATTATCGGCCTTGAAGCCAAAAAACAGATGGAAAAAATAAACGAATACCCGGACATCATCATCGCCTGTGCGGGCGGGGGCAGCAATTTCGCTGGTTTGGCGTTTCCCTTTGTTCTGGACAAAATGAACGGCAAGCAGATTGAAATTTATCCGGTGGAACCCGCCGGTTGCCCGACCCTGACCAAGGCCCCGTTTGTCTATGATCATGGCGACACCGCCAAATACACGCCGCTGCTGCCCATGCACAGTTTAGGCCATAGCTTTATGCCGCCTCCGATTCATTCCGGCGGTCTCCGCTATCACGGCATGGCCCCCACCGTCAGCCAACTTGTAACGGAAGGGATTTTCACTCCAAAATCGGTGAAGCAAAAAGAAGTGTTTGAAGCGGGCGTTCTGCTGGCGCGGACCGAGGGCATTATTCCAGCTCCCGAAACCAGTCATGCGCTGGCGGCCGTCATAGATGAAGCCAAAAAAGCCAAGGAAGAAGGCAAGGAAAAGGTCATTCTTTTCAACTGGAGCGGCCACGGCCTGTTGGATCTTACGGCATATGAAAAATTCCTTTCCGGCGGCATCATGGATATCGAGCTGACCGATAAGGAAATTACGGAAGCCGAAAAAATTTTCGCCGGGCACCCAAAACCCCAGCTTCTGAAGAGCCATAAATAAGGAAAGGGGTATCATGTCCGATTCACGTATTGACAATCTGGAACGGCACTGCCCAAGGCTTGGGGGCGAAATTTCTTTCCGCTACTGCGCCATGAGCGGCGAAGATGATGGTTTCTGCTGGAAAATACTGGATTGCTGGTGGGAAGCGTTTGACGTTGAAAATTACCTGAAAGCGAACATGCCGGAAGCCGCATTCCAAGCGCTTATGGCGACCGCCGACAAGCCCAAAAATAAAATCGCCAGCATCCTGCAAGTCGTCGAACAGGCAAAAAAGAAGAAAGGAGAAAAATCCCCTTGATTATCAAAACGCTGGCCTTAGGGCCGATCATGGCCAACTGTTTTATTGTGGGATGCGAAAACACCAAATTCGCCGTGGTGATCGATCCTGGCGACGAAGTGAATAAAATTCTCCTGTCGCTGGCGGATTCCAAGCTGACGGTGAAGTATATCATCAATACCCACGGACATTTTGATCATGTGGGGGCCAACAAACGTCTTAAGGACGCAACCGGCGCGCCCATCCTGATTCACAAAGCGGACGCGGACATGCTCGCCCAGGTGTCCATATCGGCAATGGCCTTCGGCATGTCCGGGGAAAATTCCCCGCCCGCCGACCGGGCCATTGATGAAGGGGACAAAATCACTTTCGGCGGCATCACCCTGACGGTTCTGCATACCCCCGGCCATTCCCTGGGTGGAGTGTCGCTCCACGGTGATGGCGTCGTGTTTGTGGGCGACTCCCTTTTTGCCGGTTCCATCGGCCGGACCGATTTTCCGGGCGGCGACTATGACACCCTGATTAGAAGCATTAAAACCAAATTGTTACCCTTAGGCGACGACGTGGTGGTATATTCCGGCCACGGCCCCGCCACCACCATCGGCCGGGAAAAGCGGTTCAACCCGTTTTTGCAGTAAGTTTAATTAGAGATTATTCCGTTTTGGTTTTGTCCATCAAACAGAAAAAAATCCCCTGCATAAGCGGGGATTTTTTCTTTACAATTAATTATTAATCTTGTAATAACCCCAAATCAACTTAGCGGATTTTCCTTTTCCTATTCTTGGGCAGAGAGAAAATTTTTTAAAGCTTCTTTAGCCGATAAGTAATTGATATAATAAAAAATGCCGGAGTGGTGGAATTGGTAGACGCAGAGGACTCAAAATCCTCCGCCAGCAATGGTGTGCGAGTTCAAGTCTCGCCTCCGGCACCATTTTTATTTAATATTTTCAGTTGGTTCAAAACAGGCAGTGTCCTGCTCTGGTGGAAGTCTGGTAGAATTCCAGGCTTCTTCCAGATGCCTGCCGTCATCCGATGCGGGTATGTTCCTGTAATAATGCTCGATAATCATTCGTGGCGTGGTAAATCCGCATTGTTCCTGTATAAAGCCTAACCGTTCTTTCCCGTCAATTGAATTCGTGATAATGTCGCCCTGGTATCTTTGATACTGATTTTTCTTTTTATGCCAATTTATTAATTATTTGCAAATTCCGTTTAATTGATTTACAAAATCAACAGTGTTCCAAGCGGCATTGCAAATGCCGCTTAGCGCCGCAACGCCCTTTC
>DAIEHU010000169.1 GCA_027353395.1 Desulfobacteraceae bacterium | reverse complement strand
CTCGGCATTATCCGCGTGGGCGCACGTCCTGATGATTTGTTTTATGAGGGCGGCGCAAAGAAAACCTGTACAGGCGTGGGCATGGACTGCGAGGTGTTTGAATACCCGGAAACCATCGATCAGGCTGTTTTTGAAAAAGCAGTGACGGAAATCGGCGCGAAAAAAGAGGTGAACGGCATTCTGATGTTCTCTCCGCTGCCCAAACATCTCAACGAGCGCAAAATCAGAACCCTGATTCCGGTTGAAAAAGACGTGGACTGCCTCACCACCAGCGGCCAGGCAAAAGTATTCACTGATGATGCCACCGGATTCCCCCCCTGCACACCCAGCGCATGCATGGAAATGCTCAAATTTTATAATATCCCGATCAAAGGCAAAAAATGCGTGGTTGTGGGTCGGTCTCTCGTGGTGGGTAAACCTCTGGCAATGCTGCTTCTGCGGGAACACGGCACGGTGACGATTTGCCACTCCCGGACCGAGAATCTGCCGGGCGTTTGCCAGGACGGGGAAATCGTGATTGCGGCAGTGGGCAGGGCGAAAATGCTCAAAGGCAATTTTTTCAAACCCGGACAGACCGTCATTGACGTGGGCATCAATTCTGACCCGGACAATCCCGGAAAATACTGCGGCGATGTGGATTTCGCCCAGGCTGAACCCATTGTAAGCAGAATCAGCCCGGTTCCCGGCGGCGTAGGGTCAATTACTACCTCTGTGCTGTGTAAACATACCATCATGGCCTGTGAAATGCAGAACGTGTAAGTTTGTATTGCTTTGAATGTTTCATGCGGAAGCCATGTCCCCACAGACATGGCTTCCGCTGTTTGGGGTGTATGACCGGCGTGGCCCATGGGCGCTAATTTCAGTGCCCAGATATTCCTCATTTTTAATTTTTTATATTATATTTCAGATGGTTAAGTAATATGAGCCCATGGGATGAAAAATCGGCCGAAGGCGGATATGTGCCTTGACAGGGACTACCCGTGAGTGATAAGGTAACGCATATTTGTTTGCCTATTCCTTCTTAAGTACCTGATATGTAAAGGAGAACGTATATGCGCGGAAAAATTGCATTATTAATATACAACGAGGCCGGATCATTTACGCGCCGGAAAGTATTTTCCAAAAAAACACTTAAAATCACAGCCGTTGCCGGGATTGGACTGGCGATTACGCTGAGTTTCATCCTTTTTGATTATGCGGGCCTTAAATATTCGAACCTGGAATATAATAATTTAAAAACCGAAATTCACACCCTGAAAGCGGATATTCAAGACCGGGACACACAGATTGAATCATTTTATGCGAGAATCGGTGCGCTTCAGACCAAGCTGCTGAAATTAAAGGAACTGGAGAAGGAAATCCGCTCCCGCATCGGCATTTCCCCAAAAACAAAAAAAGTCGGAGCGCTTGGCGTCGGCGGGACTTTTTCGCCGGGAATGGAAGACACAATATGGAATTCCGAATTTTATAATCAGTATTTATATAATCTGGACAAAGAGGTGTCGCAGCTTGACCGGGATGTCAACGACCAGTCCCAGGAACTTCAGACGTTATGGGAAACCTTGCGAAATCAGATCATTACCGGGCAATCAACGCCGTCGCTCCGGCCAGTGGATGGCGGATATATCTCTTCCGGATTCGGGTTCCGCCAGTCGCCGTTTTCCTTTAAACGTGAATTCCACTCCGGCGTTGATTTTGCTGTGGATAAAGGAACGCCCGTACATGCAACCGCCAATGGGGTTGTTGTTTCCATCGGGAATATAGGCGGACTTGGGAAAGCCGTTATTATCGATCACGGGAAAGGCATCACCACCCGTTATGCCCATTTGAGCAGTTATAATGTGGAAGAAGGCCAGAAAATCGAGCGCGGCGAGATTGTCGGCAAGGTCGGCAGTACTGGACGCAGCACCGGGCCTCATCTCCATTACGAAGTCCGGATAAATGACAAACCCGTGAATGGTGAAAAATACATGTCTGAATATCTGGCGAAAAATAATCCTTCATAATGCCTCGATGACAGGGCCTCTCGCCCGTTTTTTTTCTGTTTATCTGATGAAACCCTCTGAAAACAGCCGCCGTCCGATCTCCGGACGCGTCCAGGCCTTTTTTTAAGGCCGTCTTATGCCTGTGGAATATTTAATCTGTTGATAAGGAAATATAAATGAGTCTGACAGCAATCAATCAACTTTTGCTGAAAGTGTTTGGCAGCCAGAATGAGCGTACCTTAAAGCGATTTTCACCGATTATCGCGGCGATTAATGATCTTGAGAGCCGGATAAAGGCGTTATCCGATAGCGCGATGGCGGCGCAGACGGAAACGCTCAAACAGCGCTTTCAAAACGGCGCAACGCTGGACGACCTTCTTCCCGAAGCGTTCGCCACGGTCAGGGAAGCCACTTGGCGAACGCTTGGAATGCGGCATTTTGACGTCCAGCTTATGGGCGGTATCGTGCTTCATGAAGGCAATATCGCAGAAATGAAAACCGGTGAAGGTAAAACCCTGGTGGCGCCCCTTGCCGCCTATCTCAACTCTCTGACCGGCAGAGGCGTTCACATCGTTACGGTCAATGATTATCTTGCGAGACGTGATGCGGAATGGATGGGAAAAGTATTCAGTTTTCTGAATCTTTCCGTGGGAGTGATTCTTCACGGGCTGACGGATGATGAGCGCAAAGCCGCCTATAATGCGGATATCACCTATGGCACGAACAACGAGTTCGGATTCGATTACCTCCGGGATAACATGAAGTTCAGCAAGGAATCCCTGGCCCAGCGGCCGCTTCATTTCGCCATTGTAGATGAAGTTGACAGCATCCTTATTGATGAGGCGCGGACCCCGCTCATTATTTCCGGTCCGGCGGAAAAGTCCACGAGCCTCTATTATGATGTGAACAATATTATCCCCGCATTGAAACCGGAAGCCCATTTCACCGTGGATGAAAAGTCCAAAACCGCTGTTTTAACAGAAGATGGCGTGGTCCGGGTGGAGCAGCTGCTCCATGTGGATAATTTGTATGACACCAAAAATATTGATATTCTGCACCATGTCAATCAAGCCCTCAAGGCACATATCCTCTTTAGCCGGGATGTGGATTATATTGTAAAAGACGGCGAAGTCATCATTGTGGATGAGTTCACAGGGCGGCTCATGCCCGGCAGGCGATACAGCGAAGGGCTGCATCAGGCCCTGGAAGCCAAGGAAAAAGTCAAGATCGCCAATGAAAACCAGACTCTTGCCACCATTACCTTTCAGAATTTTTTCCGCATGTATGAAAAATTAAGCGGCATGACCGGCACCGCTGATACGGAAGCCGCGGAATTTGAAAAAATTTACAATCTGAGCGTGGTGGTCATTCCCACCAATAAGCCCATGATCCGGACGGATTTTCCGGATGTGATTTTCCGGACCAAAAAAGAAAAGTTCGAGGCTGTCTTAGATGAAATTGTCGCGCTTCACAAAAAAGGCCAGCCGGTGCTTGTGGGTACGGTCAATATCGATGTGTCAGAGGACGTGAGCCAGAAATTGAAAAAAAGGGGGGTTCAACACAATGTGCTAAACGCCAAAAACCACGAACGCGAGGCGGAGATTGTGGCCAATGCCGGACAAAAATACGCGGTAACGATTTCCACCAACATGGCCGGACGCGGAACCGATATCGTGCTGGGGGCCGGGGTGACGGAACTGGGCGGGCTTCATATTCTGGGCACTGAGCGGCATGAAAGCCGGCGCATTGACAATCAGCTCCGGGGACGGTCCGGACGTCAGGGCGATCCGGGCTCTTCCCGGTTTTATCTGTCTCTGGAGGATGATCTTCTAAGAATTTTCGGGGGTGAGCGTATTTCCGCCATCATGGGCCGTCTGGGCATGCAGGAGGGGGAACCCATCGAGCATAAAATGATTTCCAAGGCCATTGAAAACGCCCAGAGCAAGGTGGAAGGCCATAATTTCAATATCCGGAAACAGATTCTTGAGTATGACGACGTCATGAACCAGCAGCGGCAGGTCATCTATCAGCAGCGATATCAGTTTATCACGGCGGAAAGCTTAAGGCCGCTCATTGATGATATGATGGAGGAGTTTACGGATGACATGGTCATGGCGCACACGGATGCAAAAGCATCCCCCCTTGACTGGGATATAAAGGGGCTTTCGGAAGCTGTCTATAAACAGTTCAACTTCCGCTTTACCATTGGTGAGCCCGATCTGGAGAACATGACTCCTGAAAAGCTGAAAGAGATGGTTCATGATGCGGCGGTATCCCTCTACAATAAAAAAGAATCCGGCATTGGCCCCGATGATTTCCGCAATATCGAGCGGTTTGTATTGCTTCAGACCATGGATAATCTCTGGAAGGATCATCTGCTGTCCATGGACCATTTGAAGGAGGGTATCGGGCTTAGAAGTTACGCCCAGCAGAACCCGCTCATCATTTATAAAAAAGAAGCGTTTGAAATGTTCCAGGAAATGGTCCAGCGGGCCAAGGAGGAAACCCTCTCTATTCTGTTCCGTATTCAACTGACCGAGCCTGCTGCAGTGAGTGAGCTTGCCGCTCCGCCCAAGGAGCAGGAAATGAGTTTTTCTCATTCGGAGGAGGGTGTTAAAAAAAGACCGATTGTTCGGGCCAGTGACAAGGTTGGCCGGAATGACCCTTGCCCCTGCGGCAGCGGGAAAAAATACAAGAAATGCTGCGGAAGTTAGGCGCCTGAATTATTTTTTTGTAAAATCAAAGAAAAAATGGCAATCTATTCACAGGTGGTTATTTTTCTAGTTGGAAAAATATTTTTTCATAATTATTTTTAAACCGTTTGTAAGCATTGAAGCGATATCCATCCGGAGTATATAAATGAGCGGATTCAGCCCGGCAACCCATGATGCGGTTGTTTCGAGAACCCGGGAGAACATCACTGAGCCCCCCATGTATAAATTGCTGCTGCACAATGACGATTACACAACCATGGATTTTGTGGTGGAAGTGCTGATGGGGGTGTGTCATAAATCCTTTGATGAGGCCGTTCAAATTATGATGCGTGTTCACAGGGCCGGTTCAGGGGTGTGCGGTATTTATACATATGAAATTGCGGAAACAAAATCCGTAACCATTCAGGAAATGGCGAGAGGCAGAGGGTTTCCGCTGAAAAGTTCCATCGAAAAGGCGTAAAACCATGATTAGCAAGACATTAAGCGCCATATTAAGCAATGCGGTCAAGGAAGCCCGTAAAAGACGGCATGAATATGTCTGCATTGAACATATTTTGTATGCGATTGTCCATGACGCAGCCGGTATTGAGCTGATTGAAAGCTGCGGCGGCGATGTGGGCAATATCCAAAATGAGCTGGAGGATTTTTTTAACAACAAGCTGGAGCGGGTGCCGGATGACCGGGAATATGTGCTTCAACAGACCATGCGCTTTCAGCGGGTGATTCAGCGGGCGGTCAATCATGCCCGGTCAGCGGAAAAAGACGCTGTATATATCGGGGATGTGCTGGCCTCCATGCTGGAGGAGAAAAAGTCCCATGCCGCTTATTTCATGGCCGCTCAGGGCATTACCCGGATGGATGTGCTCAATGTCATATCTCACGGAGACAGGGAAAACGGTTTCAAGGGATGTCCGGAATGCGAGGTGGGCGGGGATAAAAAACTCAAGAAAGAGCCCGTTGACCCCCTTGCGGCATTTACGGTGGATCTGGTGGACCGGGCACAGCAAGGCGGGCTTGACCCTCTTATTGGACGGGAAATCGAGGTGGAGCGCACCATCCAGGTGCTTTGCCGTCGCCGCAAAAACAACCCGGTATTCGTGGGGGACGCAGGGGTGGGAAAAACCGCCATGGCCGAAGGGCTGGCCCGGAAAATCGCGGACAAAACCGTGCCGGATCTGCTTGCGGACACGCGGATATACGCTCTGGATCTGGGAGCGCTTCTGGCCGGAACAAAATACCGCGGAGATTTCGAGCAGCGGCTGAAAGGCGTGATCTCGGCGCTTCAGAAAAAAAAGAACGCCATTTTATTTATTGATGAGATTCACACCATCATCGGCGCCGGGGCGAAGGTGCTCGGGCCGATCACGATCGGCGAGCACAGCCGCATCGGGGCCAACGCCGTCGTGTTGAAGTCGGTGCCGGCCAACTCGGTCGTCGTCGGTGTGCCCGGGCGCATCACCACGCGCAATC
>DAIEHU010000168.1 GCA_027353395.1 Desulfobacteraceae bacterium | reverse complement strand
CATCTTCATCGCGTTATTACAATTCACGGACCATTTATGGATTTGTCACCCGGATCGCTGGATCCGAAAATCAGGGAGCTGACCCGCTACCGGTTTGACCAGCTTCTGGATGCGGTTTCTGTGTTCCATCCCAAAAATGTGGTCTGTCATGCCGGATACGATTCCGGCCGTTATGGTTTCTGCCGGGAGCAATGGATGGGCTACGCTGTCGACATATGGAAATGGCTGGGCCGCGAACTCCACCACCGGAACGCCCGGCTCATGCTGGAAAATGTCTACGAAACCAGTCCGGATGACATCGCCGTATTGTTTCAGCATCTTGACCCCGATCATATTGGCTATTGCCTGGATATCGGCCACCATGCTGTTTTTGGGAAAAAGCCCCTGCCCGTCTGGCTCGACGCCATCGGCTCCCGCATTGGCCATCTGCACCTGCATGATAATTTTGGAGACCATGACAGTCACTTAGGCATGGGAAAAGGAAGCATTCATTTCCCGCCGTTATTTGACTTTATCAAAAACATGCCCAGGCCTCCTGTTTTCACCATAGAGCCTCATGAGAGTTCGGATTTTCAATCAAGCCTTGAGTATCTTGAACAACACCATTTTTTCTCCTTCTTTCCGTAAAATCAAATAGATGAAAGTTGTCTGGTTAAGCCGATTACGCTTGACAAATAGAATTTTTCCAAATAAATTAATCAATTTTAAACGGACCAATAAATAACATCTGTAGATGATAAACGGGGCTATGCACCCAAAATAGGATATAATGATTTATTTAACCACTGAAAGGAGACGTAACGCATGTCAAATTTAATCCCACCCCACGGAGGAAAAGGCCTGACCATTTGCCTGCTTGAAGGCGCAGCGCTTGAGGCGGAAAAGAAAAAAGCCGCAGGGCTGAAAAAAGTATCCATTTCACCCCGCGTCAAAGGCGATCTTATCATGATCGGCATCGGCGGGTTTTCACCGCTGACCGGTTTTATGACAAAAGCCGACTGGAAAAGCGTTTGCGACAAATTCCTGTTGACTGACGGCACTTTCTGGCCGGTTCCGGTAACCTTGGACGTAACCAAGGCGGAAGCCGACGCGGTTAAGCAAGGCGATGAAATCGCTCTGTTTGATCCGGAAAACAAAGAAATTATGGCCACCATGAAAGTCACCGAAAAATGGGCCATGACCGAAGCCGACAAGATTTATGAATGCGAAAAAGTCTTTATGGGCGAAGGCACCCAGACCGCTGCGGATTTCTGGAAGATCGCGAAAGAAGATCATCCTGGCGTTCAGATGGTGATGAAACAGGGCGATTTCAACCTGGCCGGTCCCGTCAAAGTATTGAGCGAAGGGGAATACCCGACTGAATTCGCCGGTGTTTACCATCGTCCGGCTGAATCCCGCAAAATTTTCGAAGAACGGGGCTGGACCGAGGTGGCCGCTCTTCAGCTCAGAAACCCCATGCACCGTTCCCATGAATACCTGTGCAAAATTGCCGTGGAAGTATGCGACGGCGTTTATATCCACTCTCTGGTGGGTAACCTGAAACCCGGCGATATTCCCGCCGACGTCCGGGTTCGCTGCATCGACACGCTGGTAAAAAATTATTTTGTGCCCAAAAATGTGGTTCAGGGCGGTTATCCCCTGGATATGCGGTATGCTGGTCCCCGTGAAGCGCTTCTTCATGCTACATTCCGCCAGAACTATGGTTGCTCCCGCATGATTATCGGCCGCGACCACGCCGGTGTGGGCGATTTTTACGGCATGTTCGAAGCACAGACCATTTTCAACAAAATCCCATCCCCGGCGGAAGAAGGCAAAGCCCTCAAATGCACGCCTCTCAAGATTGACTGGACTTTCTATTGCCATAAGTGCGACGGCATGGCGTCCCTCCGCACCTGCCCGCACAGCAAGGAAGACCGGGTCATGCTGTCCGGCACCGTGCTTAGAAAGAGCCTTTCCGAAGGGCTCAAAGTAGTGGATCATTTCGGCCGCGAGGAAGTTCTCGACATCCTTCGCGAATATTACAAAGGATTGACGGAAAAAGTCACCGTCAAACTTCATGGCGCCGCCACCGGAGACCGCAAGTAAAAAAAGCTATTTTTAGTAAATAAAAATTAAACAAAAAAGAAAGGGGGGCTTTGAAAAAAGTACCCCTTTCTTTTTTGTTAGAGCATGCGCCATTGCCTGCAATAAAAAAGGAGAACCGGATAATTCCGGTTCTCCTTTTTTATTTTAATTTTTGCTTTAAATCGGGAAGGCGTTTAACCCCCCTTCAACCTATTTATTTTCTACCCGCATACTCATTATAGGCCATCGCCGTTGTTCGATAAACCAGATGGGCCAGTTTTGAAAACGGGAGGGAAATAAACAGAACAAAAACAAACATCAGGTGAATATAATAGATCACATAGGTCAAAAATGCAGCATCCGCCAGCCGGGTAAGCTCGGTCAGCATGCCGGTGGCACCCAGACCGAACACAAGGCCGATTAAAAACCAGTCTCTGTATGTGGATACCTGATCGTCACTTTTGGCCATCCGGTTTTTGATCATCAACAGACCGCCGATAAAGAGAGCGATGCCGCTGGCATTGGCCAGGAGCTTGACCGGGTTGTATTGCTTATAAGGGCCATGAATGCCGAACCCGTATAGCACCACAAAAAAGATACCGGTGACCACCGCAAGGCCGATAAACCCATACAGCACCATCATGTGGGGGGTACCCCGGTCTGAATTTTCGCCGCATTCGGAAAACTTGGAATGTTTTAATATGGTTGGGATCACCCGGATCAGGGCTTCGATAAACCCTTTGGGATCAATTTTCTGTTTACTGGTTTTGCCTTCCAAAAGGGCATTCTGGTGCATGTCCGCAATAAAACGTTTGAGTCCAAGCGCAAATACCGCCACGACAAAAAGAGATGTTGACACAAAAATCAAATCCACAAGCCATGTTGAGATGAACATATGATGGGCAATATGCCCCACCTTATCACCTTCTTCAAACACACGTTCCGGCATGAAATTCAGCCAGTGAATCCCGAAAATTTTCAGAATGAGACCCAGCACCAGGAACAATACTGCCGGAATCGCTGCCAGAACCGGCAGCTTTTTCGGGTCATTGATGAGTTTCCCCAATTCCGGCAAACCGGCATAATGGGCAATGGCATGCGCCCGGATAGCCGAAAGCACATCACCGGGTTTCGCCCCTCTGGGGCACAGGGTGGAGCAGTCGCCGCAGTTGTGACACAGCCAGATGTCGCCATCCCCCACCAGCTTGTCTTTGAGTCCCCAGGATGCGGCAATCATTTCTTTTCTGGGAAAGGGTTTGGTGTCCGGCGAAATCGGGCAGGCCACGGAGCAGGTGGCGCATTGAAAGCACTTTTTAAGTGACCCTCCGCCATATTCGCTAATTTCTTTTATAAATTCAACATCTGGTTCGACCAGGTATTTATCCGCCATATTGTTACCTCCCATACTGGCATTGGCATGTGAGCGCTTTTTTGTTGAGCGCTCAACATAAAAATTAAAGCACCGCCCTAGACAATATCTGGGGCGGTGCAGAATCAACATTAGAATCCCTTGAACGGATTCGGTCCAAGGCCTTCAATTATTTCAACAAAATCATTAATGATCTTTGGAAGCGTGTGATAATCATCAATGGCTACTTCAAACTGCGCCACCCGTTCATTTTCAAGAGCCAGACTCGCCAGGGCTTCACCGATTTTCTTCATCCGGATGCTGGCCAGTTCAGATCCCTTAACGAAATGGCACTGGTAATCATCGCCATGCTTGCAACCCAGAAGGAATACGCCGTCCATGCCTTGTGACAGTGCGTCCTTGATCCAGATCACATTGACCGATCCCAGACACCGCACCGGGATCAGGCGCACATCCGCGGAATAGGACAGCTTGTTAAGCGCCGCCATATCGAGGGCCGGCAGCGCGTCATTCTCGCAGACCAGGCCGAGAATCCGCATCGGCGGCTCTGAATAATCATCAGAAGAAGGAACTTTGACGGATTTAACCATGGAACCGATGCTGTCGATATTGTAATCGGCAAAACCGATAATCCGTTCCGGACACGCACCCATGCAGGTACCGCAGCGACGGCAGCGAGCCGGGTTCGGTTTCGGCGTTCCCTTTTCATCATCATCTAAAGCCCCGAACGGACATTCTTCCGTGCATCGTTTGCACTGGGTGCATCTCTGGAAGAAGAACTCCGGGAAGGTCATATCGCCGGATCTCGGATGAACCGACACGCCCCGGTTGACGGATTCGATGCACTGAATCGCCTTCAAGGCCGCTCCGGTTGCGTCTTCAACGGATTCTTCCACCGTCAACGCCCGGCGGATGGCACCAGCCGCATAGATACCCGTCCGCTGGGTCTCATAGGGGAAGCAGATAAAATTGGAATCCGCATACCCGTTAAAAATGGCATTATCCCGGAAACCCGGTCCCTGCCGGTAAGCCAAATTCACCACCGGGTCATCCACCGTGACTGGAACCATGCCGGTGGCCAGAACCACCATATCGGCATTCACCTGAATATTCTCGCCCAGCAAGGTATTACTGGCCGCAACCGCCAGCGTGTTTCCATTTTTCGACACATTGGTGACCTCCCCCTTGGTCAGAAAAATGCCGGGGGTCTGCTGTATGCTTTTATAAAAATTCTCCGAAAGTCCCGGAGTCCGCATATACTAATAAAAAACATATGCTTTTCCGTCCGCATAATCGTCACAGACATACTTGGCCTGCTTTAACGCCACCATGCTGGTAACCGAACCGGTATAAGGAAAGTCGGCGTCATCACCGCAGCCCGGGCTCTGAATAAACACCACGGATTTGGCTTCTTTGCCGTCGGACGGCCGGACAATCTTTCCTTTGGCGGCGATTTGTTCAAACTGGTAGTTGGTGACCACGTCCGGTGTCTGGCCAAGGCCCAGATGAACGAACTCACCCTCTTTCGCCGCATACGGACGCCAGCCGGCAGCCAGCACCACAGCCCCGAATTTTTCGCCGTTGGGGTCGAATTGCAGAATGTCTTTTTTCCCTTCATTAAACGCCGTATATTTGACCTGAAGGGCTTCCACATCAAGTTCCTTGCCGTTTTCATCCACCTTCATTTCAGGAGGCAACGGGAAGGGCACGTCAAACTCGGTTTTCTCGCCGACTTTTTTCAAGGTAACCGTAAAATTTCCGGGTTCGCCGGCGATACGGGCGACCTCGGTTTCCGTTTTCACGGTAATGTTGGCAGCGGCTTCCACCGCTTTGATTTTATCCGCAACCACTGTCGGAATCAGGGTTTCATAAGGCGCACTGACCGGCAACTGACGCCGCCATTCGGTCACATTTCCGCCGAGCCGGGCTGCTTTTTCCACGATAGTGACGTCATAACCGCATTTGGCCGCATCCAGGGCTGCCGACATACCAGTCACACCGCCGCCGAGAACCAGGATTTTTCTGGTAAAATTCTCCAGTTTGTATGGTTCGGGCAGTTTGACTTTTTCGACTCTGGCCATGCCCATGCGCAGATAGTCTTCAGCCATCATCTGAACACGGTCGAATTTATCGGAATCCGCCTTTTCTTCTTCCGTCAGGGCCGGAAACTGGGCGCGGGGATGGGACCACGCCACTCCTTCACGGATATTGACGCGATCGACAATGCAGCCGTCAAAACGGAACACATCATAATTCACGCGGCGGGAACATGCAGCGAGAATAAGCGTATTGACGCCATTTTCGGCAATATCCTTTTTCAGCAGCGCCACACCTTCTTTGCTGCACAGAAACGGGTGGGCCTGGCAGGAAAGCCCTTCGTCTCCAGCAACACCGCTTAAGGCCTCAACATCAAGGGCATCACCAATACCGCATCCTGTGCAGATATATACACCATATTTTTTATTCATGGGCTACCTCCTATCTTCTCACCAGGGTTTGAATGGCCTTTAAGGCCATACCCGTCGCGTTCTGGTTTGACGACACCACGTCCGCCGGCTTATTGGCGCATCCCGCTCCGAACATGCCGCCCCGCTCCATGTCGTTGATGATAAACCCGTCTTCCGTGTATTTCAGATCTCCGGAAGGAAGTCTGGTTTTTGCGGCGGTGGGCTGGCACCCCAACCACGTTACAGCGGCCCCGGCCGACGTGCGCCCCGCGCTACGGGACTTGGCGCGGCATCCGAAGGTCGTCGCCATCGGCGAGATCGGCCTGGACTTTCACCATCCGCCATCGGAAACAC
>DAIEHU010000167.1 GCA_027353395.1 Desulfobacteraceae bacterium | reverse complement strand
GACGACCATTCATCCCTTAATATCGCCCGCATGCATACCTATGTTCCGGATGCGTCCGGCAAGGAGGCGTTTTTTGAGGGCATCGCAGGCGGCCGGGGATATGTGAAAGGCAAGCCCGCCACCCCCAAGACCATGGCCCATAACCTCTACGGCATCGCCTACCAGTTCTATAAATCCAAATTCAAGCTGGACAAATATGTGCATCAGCACACGCTTTTTCAGTTTGCGGACTGCGCATTAACCTGCCCGGAGGACAACCGCGGGATTCTGACCCGGCTTCAGGATTATCTGATCGCGAAAAAGCCCGCGCTGCCGTTTTTGAAATCCGGTTCAGGCGATCTGATGGAATTGATTCAGAAAAAAGCAGGGGAAGCCATCCGCCAGAACACCGGTTTTCAGCGGATGTTCAAGGAGGAAAAGGTAAACTCCTTTCGAAAGGAAGAGGACTGGTACCGCTTTGTGGGGGAGGTTTCCGAACAGGTGATGAAAAGCTTTGCGGACACCACCCTTGACAGTCTGTCCAAGGCCCGGTTTTTCAACCTGTTTCAGACCATCGGGTCCGCCGGGTCAGTGTATACGCTGTTGATGCCGTATTTTGTGGCGTTCCGGATGTTTACCAAAGACCGGGCGTTCGCTGTATCCTGCAAAAAGCATTTTATCGGTGAAGATGTTCAGCCCGGAGAAAAGAACGGCCATATCGCCATTTTTACCGATACCTTGAACGAAACCAACGGGGTGGCCCTGACGCTGCGGATGCAGCTCAAAATCGCCAAAAGCACCGGCAAGCGTCTTTCCGCGATCACCTGCACGCCGGAAAGTGAGGTGGAGGGCGCCAACAATTTCACGCCCATCGGCACATTTGAAATTACGGAGTACGCGGGCTTAAAACTGCATTACCCGCCGGTGCTGAAAATGCTGGAGCATTGTTATGACAACAATTACACCCATATCCAGACCTCAACACCCGGTCCGGTTGGGCTCGCCGGCCTTGCCATCGCCCGGATTCTCGATATTCCGGTGGTCGGCACCTACCATACGGCGTTTCCGCAGTTCGTGGCCGAACTGACCGGGGATTCTTCCATGGAAGAGTTGGCCTGGAAATTCATGGTTTGGTTTTATAATCAAATGGATGTTGTGTATGTGCCGTCAAAGGCCACCGGCGTTGAACTGGCCGCCAAAGGGATTTCCGGGTCCAAAATCCGGCTCTATCCCCGAGGGGTCGATATCCAGGCGTTTCATCCTTCCCGCCGGAACGGATTCTGGAAAGAGCCGTACCGGATTCCGGAAAAGAGCGTGAAATTGCTTTATGTGGGCCGGATTTCAAAAGAGAAGGATCTGGATGTTCTGGTCCGGGCGTTTCAAAAGCTCAGTGTCCTGAAACCCAGCCTCCATCTCATCATTGTGGGAGACGGGCCGTACCGCAAAGACATGGAACGGGAACTGCAAAACACCCCCGCCACCTTCACCGGTTATCTGGAAGGCGACGATCTGGGAGCCGCTTACGCGTCGAGCGATCTGTTTGTTTTCCCGTCCGCTACGGACACTTTCGGCAATGTGGTGCTGGAAGCCCAGGCTTCCGGAGTGCCGGTGATCGTCACCGACAGGGGCGGGCCCCAGGAAAACGTGATTAACGGGGAAACCGGCCTGGTGGTTCCGGCCGGAAACCATCAGGCCATGATGGATGCGGTGCTGGAAATCGCGTTCACGCCATACCGTTTGGCCCGGATGAAGAAAAACGCGAGAAAATATATGGAAAACCGGTCTGTTGAAGCTGCCTTTGACCGGAGCTGGAAGATGTATCAGTCGGAATCGTTTGAGGGCGAGGGCCAGGCGAAACAACAGGAATTCCGGTTTGCGTCCTGACAGTTCAGCATGGACAAAACATTTTAATTATGTGGGTGAATGATTCCGGATGTCAAAATGAAAACCGGCGAAAAGGCGCATCATGTGACAGGAGGGAGACATGAGGGCCGTTTCCGCCGGTTGAAAAAGCGGATAGAAAGCCGGTGAGTCGGAATAGCTCTATGGACCGACGCCGGTTTCCCCTCCGCATTGGGGTTTGATTCTTTCTTCCATAAGCCAGCTTTGAATCTTGTTTTCAATCTGGTCCCGGATGTCCCGGCAGAAAGCCAGTATGTCAGCCTCCGTGCCGGAAGCCTTTGCCGGATCTTCAAAGGGCCAGGACAACCGCTGGGAGGATGCGAAAATATTCGGGCATTGCCTGTCTGCTTCGGCGCACACGATAATGACTTTTTCGAAATGGACTTTGCCGAGATAGTCTTCCACCCCTTTGGGTTTGACCCCTGACAGATCAATCCCTATTTCCCGCATGACCGCGACTACCGGCGGGAATATTTCCTCCTTTGGCACCGCACCAGCGCTGAACACCTGAAAGATGTCCCCGGCGTGCTTTCGCAGCAGGGCTTCCCCCATCTGGCTTCGCGCCGAGTTCCCCGTGCAGAGAAACAAAATTTTTCTATCCATGGGTCGCCTCCTGTTTTGAAATCAGGCATCTCTTCCTGGTTTTATTCATCTTTATCTAAATCATCATCTTCGTCCTGAACTTCGGCAGCGTCTTCAGAGAGATCTTCCACTGCCGCAATTTCCGGTTCTACGGATGAAATGCGCAAGACAGAGATAGAAGGCACCTCAATTTCATTTTTCCAGGAGATTTCAATAGACAGTTCTCCCTTATCTTTTTTGGTCTTGGCCTCCAGTTCCATCTGAACCATACTGGGCAGCACCAGCGACAAAAAACGGCCGCTTTTTTCAATAACGATCCGGCCGTCCCGAATGCTGTTCGTCAGGTTTTCCAGGTAAGTGATCAGGTCTTCTCTTTTCATGCGCTCTTGATGCCCCAATTTGCTGTCTTTCATGTTCTGTTTCTCCTGTTTATGGATTGCGTTACATTATATGCCGGTTGCCGTCAGTTGAATGACAGCAACAGCGCCAAAAGCTGCCGTGCGTCGACAAGGGGGGAACTTTGTGACGTGACCAGGGGATAATCAATCAACCGAACGCCCATTTGGTTGATTCTTTTTTCGTCGATCGTCCCCGGATAAGCGTCATATTCCCTGTCGACCACAACAAAATTAAGTACGTCTTCATTTTTAATGTCAGCCGAGTTGTCTTTTCTGAGGTGATGGAGCAGTATTTCAACCTGATCCGCGAGATCGCACCCCAGCGATTCCGGATCAGGCGTTGTGTTGGGAATGTAAATCTTCGGACAGGTCACTCGGCTGATGGCCGTTCCGACACCTATGGGCAGCAGACTCGCGATGATGCTGGAATAAAAACTGCCCATGGGGTAGCAGATCAGTTCCGCCTGGCTGATCAGGCCGGTCATTTTTTCCCGTATATATACTTCAGATGGCTGGGGGTCGAATTCACTTCCCGATAGATAAACGCCGACAATCGGATGGGAAATTTTTTCCATTTCTTTGCCAGTGATGCGATGCTGTCCTGCCAATATTTTTCCATTTTTAAGAACGGCGACCAGGTGATGGTTTTTATTCACACACGGCCGCACGATGCCCCGGACCTCCACCAGTTTGGAAAAAAGATAAATCACCGAGTCAAGCGAACGCCTGCTGGTTAAATAACCGGCGGTTAAAATCAGGTTACCGATGCTTGCCCCCTGGAGATCAAAGGATTTTGGCATGAGTTCAATAAATTTATACAGGTAATTCCGGATAATTTTGCGCATGGGGTTCGGTATTCCAGCAACCAGGGGATGTTTTCCGGAAGCCAGATCGTTTAACTCATCCAGAAGGAGGGGCTGTTTTTCTTTCTGGGGAAGACGGTATGAAAACAAGGTGTAAATTTCCGGATTTCCTTTGAAAGTCTGGTCTGCCAGGGCCATTAAACGGTTCCGGATATCGCCCACCGCAGGCATGTGGAATGCTTTTCGGATTTTTGCCGAACTGCCGCCGGAATCAAACGGGGTGATAATGTGTATGGAATTATGAGTATACTGAATCAGCAGTTTGCTGGTTTCCCGAAGCGCTGAACCGCCGCTGAAAAAAAGGATTCTGGGTCCAAAATCCGGGGCGTTCGCAAACCTTGCGAGTTTGACCGGATCAGGTAGCCTGACCGATTTGGCGATTTTCATCTCAACGATTTTGTTTTTATCAGGATTTTTCATGCTGATTCGTGATCATTCCTTGTTCTCTTTGCCTGCTTTACTCAAATATTCCCTGCAAAAATGGGCTGCCTGATCGAAGTCGGCGCCGCCGGTGATTTCAAAAACATCGCAGCGGGAAAGGATATCCATATAATCTTCAAATGACGGCGATGAGATTTTTCGGCCATTTTTCGCATGGTAAAACAGGCCAGTTCCTTTCATAAAAACGGGAAGCAGATCTATGCGCTCCGTGATATTAATTTGATTGAATTCGGCTTGCTCTCCGCCCTGCTTCCAGTTTAAAATTACCAGTGCGTTCATGGCTGAATGCAGTATGAATCTTTCTTTCCCATAATATTCATGGATGGGGGCGTCGTATTTATGTTCCAGCATCCAGAGCTCATTGGGTGTCAGTTTTTCATAGATTCGCCTCTGATTTTCCGGAATGATCGCTTCAACGTCCTTATTGTTGAGAATGGTGCCGGGATTGATCCGGGGATGTTTCGCCACGCCGTACATATTGATTTTTTCCCCTGCCGCCTGCACAATCAACCGGTCATTGCTCACAAAATCGGCGCCGAGACCCAGAATTCTGAGCGCAAGGGTGGATTTTCCCATTCCTGAAAATCCCGCCAGCGCAATCCCTCGTCCATTCAATGAGACGCCGGCGGCATGACCCAGCACGCCCCCCTGGTTCAGCCGCCATTCGATATACCGGTTATTGATGAAGTTAATGACCTGGTTGTCGTTTTCAAGGCACGGCCCCACGGCCAGGTTGTCCCCGTTGCCGAAAATAAACACCATGCCCGTCAGACGTTTGCGGACCACCCGGCCACCCTCGATCTCGGAGAATTCCTCTTTGATTTTGTGCTTGCCGGGATCGGGCTGTTTTTCCGTCAGATCAAGACAAAGGGACAACGCCGGCGCTTCATGGGCAGTCACCACGATATCGGGATTCCGTGGATCAATGACAAACGCTTTGAAATAGTGTCTGAGCTTTTCATCCAGCAGTTTCTCATTGGTTTCAATCAGAAACACGCAGTCATCAAAACGCAAAAACAATTCCAGGCCTGTCTTGAATTTCTGGCGCACGGAAGAGGTCAGGAGATTTCTTGTACTTCTGTCGATGGGTTCAATTTGCATGACCTGTCCTTTTTAAAATATATTCAACCAGTAGTTTTGCCGGATCGATTCCCCGGGATTCCAGAATCCCACGGAAACCGCCGAAAGCCGAGACTTCAAACACAAACGGACCTTCCTGGGTAATCGCGATATCGACGCAGGTGAAATCAAGTCCGAAAAGATCCTGGGCTTTTTTCGCCAGTGCGATGATTTCAAGGGACGGATCAAACGACGCATATTTGCCCCCGGAATGGATGGTGGTGTTCCAGGAATCCTTTTCCTTGCAGCGAGCGTATGTGGTGAGGTATTCGCCCCCCAGAAAGACGATTCCCAGATCCTGGTTTTCGATATGGATTTTTTTTTGTATATAAAGGATGGAATTTTCTTTTTTGAAGTTCAGCAGCGCCTGTCCCGCTCCCGGCCCCTTGCTGACGACCACCATTCCTCTTGCCTTGGAGGTGAACAGGGGTTTTAAAATCGCCTCCCCGTAGCTATCAACAGCGATCAGGGCCTGGTCCAGATTCTCGGTGATGGTGGTGGGCGGCATGGGGATTCCTGCGGCTTTCAGGGTAACGGTGCAGCTCAGACGGTTCAGCACCCGGATGATTCGAAACGGAGATGAATAGATTTTCACGCCGCGTATTTCCAGAAAACGCAAGAGTTCAAGCCGGTCCAGAAGGTCCGGGGAATACCGTGCCCCGATCTTTTTAACAATCAAGGCGTCGAATGTTGAAAGATCCGTGTCCAGAAACCAGAGAGAGCCGGTCGCAAGGTCCAGCCGGACCTGATCCATTTCAACCAGAAGACGCCGGCCCGTGATCTCGGCGGCGGCATCCGCCAGCTTTTCAGAGGACCAGCCGTCTTTGGTGCCGATCACCGCAATTTTTCGCATGGGTTTTCCTTTGCTCTATATGTAGAAATGGAAATAATTTAAGTATAATCAGTCTATTAAACAAGGTTGTTCAGAAAAAAAGGATATTCGGCGGCAGTT
>DAIEHU010000166.1 GCA_027353395.1 Desulfobacteraceae bacterium | reverse complement strand
CCCTGATTATGCCGTTACGGAACCCACCTTTGGAACAACGGTTCTGAAACCCGGCCCCGATGGAGATTGCCAGCATTGCACCCGCACCATCCCGATAGCCGGCGCTGGTGAGCTCCGCAATGGATGGAACAGGCTTACGCCGGTGATGAAACGAAGGTTCCTCGCCATCGACAGAACCGATTTTGCCGATGAACGCAGCATCCTTGCCTACTACCGCACCGTCATGGCCCGCGCCCGCACCGGACTCGCCTTTATGCGCACCGGAATTTCACTTATCGGATTGGGTATTGCGCTTGTGAGACAATTTTCAGCAGGTCCATGGTCCGTTCTGGATGTGATTCTGATCTCAGTGGGGGTTATTATGAGCATTGAGGGCTTTTACTGGTATATTCCCGGCCTGTATGCCGGCAAGGCAGGCTTTATGGCGGTAAAGCGATCCACTAAAAGCGCATCCATCTGGGATTTCATGTTCAATCCATTTTATAAAAGAACCAGCCCGGATGATCTCCTGCCCACTCTTTTCGTTGAAGGTTCTCATGCGCCTGGCATCTGGGGGACCACAGGACTTGCGCTGGAACGGACGCTGATCGCCGAAAGACGCAATGTCAAATCAAGGCTCCGCACGATTATGGCGCGCTCCAGAACCGGACTGGCATTTATCCGGACGGGAATCAGCATATTTTCAGTGGGCATGGGGCTTCTCGTATATTTCGGCGCGGCAAATCCCTTCTGGGCTGTTTTCGATTGCATCCTCATGGGGGCCGGATCGATTTTTATCGGGGATGGGCTCTATTGGCATATCCCGGCAGAAAAAATCAGGAGACGGTTCCCATATTGCTTCGGTGACATGGAAATCATCATGCCCGATTACGCCAAACCATCCCATCTCTGGAAAAAAGCTGTATTAAGCGATGAATACCTCTGATACCACGATACATAATGAAATAAAAAAATTCCAGCCGCTGGTGAATGACGGCGTGCTGAGTGCGGAAGCACTTTTGACAGCATGCACGGCGGCAGCCTTCAGAAATATTCCGGCTGCGAAAGTCCTTCGATTTGAATATCATATCCCCAGACGGAAACTATTAGAAACCCTTGGCGCATATTATGACTGCAAATGGATCGAATATGATGAGCGGCTTCCGGTTCCGCCTGAACTACTGGCGGGACTGGACAGCGCCCGGCTATATGCGCGTCAATGGATCCCTGTCATAATAGACGGGGATACCGTGATTATCGCGGCCGCCAGCCCGCGGGATCCGGCAACAATAAAGGAAGCCCAACTTTTTTTTCCAGACCGGCCATATGAAATCCGGCTGGCGCTTACCGAAGATGTTTCTGCATTTCTATCGGATTTTTTAAATTCCCCTCCCGATCATTTGATCGGCAACGAAAGAACAGGACTTGCCTACTGGCGCAACACCATGGCCCGCTGGCGCACCCGGCTGGCATGTTACCGCACTGATTTCGCCATGGCCAAAACGCGTCTCAGCCTGCTGCGCGGCGGGCTAACGCTGATCACCATCGGTAATATTCTGGTCAATACAGCCGTCCGGGAATCGCATGGCCTGGCGATGTTCTACTGGACGCTGATTATTGCAGGATTTGGTATCGTTATTTACGGAGGGGCCGGGTATTTTAAAATTAAAAGCGCCATCCTCAGTCCGCCTCACCATCAAACGCTTGTGGAGGTAACAGCGGCGAATCTTTATTTTTTTGAAAATTATCAATTTATTGACAATAAACCAAAAGATGTTTCCCCCAAGCATACCATGCTGGCGCGCATCGCGGACAGCCTGCCGAACAATTGCGTGTTTATCGATTCATCCCATGACAACAAGGTGCGCTCCCATATGGCCCATGAGCGGACGACACTGGCGGCCCAGCGCACGATACTGAGCTGTTACCGCACCATTTATGCACGCGCAAGGACCGGACTTGCCTTTATTCGAACCGGTGTTTCATTCACCAGTATCGGATTGGGCCTGATTCAATATTTCGGCATGAATCTGCTGACGGCCTTCGATTGCTTCCTGATTATCGCGGGCCTCCTAATGGCCGTGGACGGGATGATATGGTATTGGCCGGTGCGCAAGGAGCATGAGGAAAGCGCCAAATGCGCCATGATGGAATGAGCGGCATAATGGTTGAGGAAAACCCATGAAAATTGTCTATAAAATCCACATTACCAATCTTTTCGCCATCATACTGATCGTTCTGGTCGCTTTCTTTTCCTACCGGAGCCTCAATATGGTATTGACCAAATTTCGTTTTATTGAAATCGCGGATGATCTAAACGCATCCTTTCTTGAAATGCGGTTAAACGAAAAAAACTATTTTTTATACCATAATAAAGCCGCCCTTGTGGAGCTGCAGAAAAAACTGGCGGAGAGCTTGAATGTCATGGATTCCGTCAGAAATGACATCATTCACGCCATCGGCGAAAATAATTTCGCCAAACTCAAGATAAACCTTAAGGAATATTTTCAGGTTATCCAGCAAACAGCCGAAATCCAGGAACCGGTCACTCCGGAGATGCAAAACAGCATCCGCGAAGCCGGCCAGAGATTGCGGGAATTTTCCAGCCGTATCACCAGCCTTGAGAGAGAGAAAACAAACAACATCATTGCCGGTTCCAAAAAAGGATTGTTCACTTCCCTGTGTTTTATTCTCCTCTCGTCCATCGCCGTCAGCTACCTGTTCTTTTTCAATATACTGAAATCATTAAAAAAAATAAAAAAAGCCGCCCGTTCCATATCCGACGGCAGGTTTAATGATCTTGAAACGGATATTCCCAAAGATGAAGTCGGATCCGTTTTAAGGGCCATCAATTTCATGTCCGAAGAACTGCAGAACCGGGAGGAGCAGATTATCCAATCCAAAAAGCTTGCATCCATCGGCATTCTCACTGCCGGCGTGGCGCATGAACTGGGTAACCCGCTGAACAACATCTCCATGATCGCCCAGAATTATATTGACCTTTATGATAAATTGAGCCGGGAAGACCGGCTTGAATTTATGAAAATGATAGAAGAAGAAACCGAACGGATCACGGATATCGTAAGAAACCTGCTGGATTTTTCCAAACCTAAAAAAGAGAATCTGAAGAAAACCGACATTAACAGCGTTCTGCACAAAAGCCTCAAGCTGGTTCAGAACATGAGTCATATCAGCAATATCGACATCCAGATGAACTTGCAAGAAGAGATCCCCCCCATCTTTATGGACGAGAACCGCATTCTGGAGGTTATCGTCAATCTGATCACCAATGCCATCCACGCCACCCCGCCCGGAGGCAGGCTGACCATAGAAACACAACTGAAGGAAGAAGAAAAACAGGTTGAAATACGTGTGGTGGATACCGGCAAGGGGATACCTGCCGATATTCTGCCGAATCTGTTTGACCCGTTTTTCAGCACCAAAGGAACCAGCGGAACCGGGCTTGGACTTTTTGTCAGTTACGGCATCGTTAAAAATCATGGGGGAACCATCAGCGTCAGCAGTGAAGTCGGCACCGGCACCACATTTACCATAACGCTTCCAATTCATAATAAAAAATACGCTGGAGGATCTAACGGGTCTATCTCGGGGCCGGCTTGAAAAATTACAAATCATATTGACAGAGCTGTTTTGCATTTTTTAACTGATGAAAAATATATCCAAAAGCAGCAATCCATATTTGCCAGCAACTGCATTAAGGGCGACGGCAGAAACTGCCTCGCCTTTTTGCCGGGCGATCCCTAATAAATACAGGAATGAACCCAAATAGCCAAAACAGGAAAGGAAAATAATGATGGGCGTCCATAAGATTATGGTAATTGATGATGAGCATGTAATCGGCAAAATGATTAAATTGCATTTCGAACAAGACGATTATACAGTCGAAACATTTCTGAACGCGGCCCCGGCCCTGGAAAGGCTAAAAACGGAAAAATTTGACGTGGTCATTACCGATCTGAAAATGAAGGGGATTGACGGAATGGAAGTGCTCCGGGAAATCAAAACGCATTTTCCAGCGACCAAGGTCATCATGATCACGGCTTTCGCCAATTTGGATGCAGCGGTGGAGGCCTTTCGCGGCAAGGTGGACGATTTTTTCTCCAAGCCGGTTAAAATCAAGGACTTGAAAGCCAGCGTGGAACGATTAACAAAGCTATAAAATCATCCTGTCAGGAGGTCAGTCATGGAACCATGCCCCTGCGGCGGCAGCCAAACCTATAGTGAATGCTGCGAGCCTTTAATTCAGGGCCGTCAGCCCGCAAAAACCGCCGAAGCCCTCATGCGGTCCCGCTACACGGCTTTTGTGAAAACCCAGATCGATTATATTTACAATACCATCGCCCCTGATAAGCGGCGGGATTTTAACCGGGCCGAGACCGAGGCCTGGTCAAAAAATTCCATATGGCAGGGGCTTGAAATTCTTCAAATCAAGGACGGCGGCGTTGCGGATGAAACCGGCACGGTGGAATTCGTGGCCCGATTTCTGGAAAAAAACAAACCCATGGAACATCATGAAGCGGCTGAATTTAAAAAGATCGACGGAACTTGGTTTTTTGTGGATGGCCACGCACCCAAGCCCGCCCAGTTCATTCGTCAAGCGCCCAAAACGGGCCGCAATGACCCCTGCCCCTGCGGCAGCGGCAAAAAATTTAAAAAATGTTGCGGCGCGTGATATAAATAGGGTTTTCTAAAAAAGCAGCGCAATGTGCGCCGGTCCGTCATGTCAGCAGGCTGGCGCCGTTTAAGGGCGCCAGCCCATCCACTGAATAGAATCAAGCCGGACGCGACGATCCCTTGCTTTCCGGCTTGATTATTTCTTTTTCTGCGCCGCCTTTATTGCCTGGAACGGTCCGTACTGATGTTGTTCCTGTGAAAAATTATCCGCATAGGGTGGATACGGGCAATCCACCGCCTTTTTCTCCAGTTTCGGATAGTCCTTCTCCAGTCCGCTCATCTGCGGCCGCTCCTTGGAACTGAGACAGGCGGCGACATCGTAGGTGTCTTCATTTGTGATTACCGGATGGTCCCACGGCGTTCCCAGCGGCATGTTGCTGCGAATAAACGCGGCGGTGGTCAGCAGCCGGTTCATTCCCGCTCCGTTATTATAGCTGTTTGGCCCCCATAGCGCCGGGGCGACATGACTGCCCGAACCTCCGGCCGACATGGACTGATAGCCGTCCCCATTTTCGCCATGGCACGACATGCAGAACCGGTTGTACACTTCTTCACCTTTTTTCACATCGGCCTTGCGGTCCGGACCTTCGTATTTGGGTGTTACCAGGCCAAAAACATCCTTGGGCATGTCTTTCGACAACCAGTTCACATAAGCGACTATCGCCTTCATCTCCCTGCTGTCGGTAGCCATCGCCTTGCCGTTCAGGCTGCGCTCGAAACAGCCGTTAATCCGCTGGTCAAGCCCCTGCACCTGGTCTTCGCGCCCTCGGTATTGAGGATATGTCTGGCTAACCCCCATCCAGGGAAGTCCAAACTGCTTAGTGCCGCTATCCAGGTGGCAGCTCGTGCAGTTCAGGGTATTTCCTGAAAAACGTAGTTTCTCATCCTTCGCACCAGGGCCGAGCTGCACATAAGTATCGGTCAAAAGCAGAACGCCGTAACGGATGAGATCACCTTCCTCTCCCTCAGGGATATCCTTCATCAATGGCGGTACCCAGGCGGTAGAAGATGCTTTTGCCTTTAACGGCGGCGCTGTGGTGCGCTCCGCATCGGCCAGGGTGGTCAAAAATCTGAGGATATTTTTGATTTCTCCGTCCTTCAGTTTTTTGTCCAACTGCATGTATCCCATCTGATCCACTGCCTCCGCCAGGTTTCCCACCTCGCCGTCATGAAAATAGGGAGCAGTCAGAGTGACATTGCGCAGCATGGGAACCTTAAAGACATATTTATCACTTTCCAGGTTAGTGACCTTAAAACGTCCAAAATCCTTATCATTGGCGTACTTATGGAATACACCCATTTTCTGGAACGTCATCCCGCCCAGGTTTGGACCGCTGTGGCACTGCACACAGCCAGTATTGATAAAGGTGCGCATTCCTTCCTCTTCCTGCCCGGTGAAGGCTTGTTTGTCACCACCCATAAAATGGTCGAAGCGGCCCCGGGTAATCAACGTTCGTTCAAAGGCCGCAACCGCTTTGGCAAAGTTGTCGAAAGTCACGGGGTCTTTCTCGCCGGGAAAGGCCTTTATGAAATCAGCGGAATACTCTGGTATGCCTTTCAGTCGTTCGGCCACCGCTTCACCATTGGGC
>DAIEHU010000165.1 GCA_027353395.1 Desulfobacteraceae bacterium | reverse complement strand
AGGAATTGTGGCTTCAAAAAAAAGCCGCTTAACAAAAGTGTCCATTTTTGCTTGACCAGGTCACATACACAACATTTGACAATAGACCGGTCTTAAGTTAATGGCATTGATGACAACCTAATTATGCCCGGATGAATCACCGAGGAAGGAAGAATTATTTTGGCTTCCCAAACTGTATCAACCCCCGCCCTTTGGCCCATGGCCGTTTTTCTCGTCTTGGCAATTATCCTGGCGGCCGTCATCGTTTCGTTGTCAGCCGTCCTAGGGCAGCGCCACCGCGAAAGGACAACTGGTGAGCCCTACGAGTCGGGTATCGCCCCGACGGGGTCTGCCCGGATCCGTTTTGACGTGAAATTCTATTTAATGGCCATGTTTTTTGTCATCTTCGACCTGGAGGGGGTGTTTATTTTTGCCTGGGCGAATGCCGCACGCCGGCTGGGATGGAGCGGTTATATGGAAATTCTGGTTTTTATCGGCATTCTCGTCTTGGCGCTGTTTTACCTGTGGCGCATCGGCGCCCTTGACTGGGGCACGGCAAAACATCATTTTAAAAAAGAAGAAACGCCATGAAAATTATCAGAGACATATTGCGGGAAAAAGGTTCCGAGGTGTATTCCATCCCGCCCGATGCCACTGTGTACGAAACGCTCCAGATGCTGGCGGACAAAAATGTGGGCGCACTCCTGGTGATGCAGGACGGTTCCGTGGTGGGAATCATTTCGGAAAGGGATTACGCCCGAAAGGTTGTGCTGAAGGGGAAATTTTCAAAAGATGTTCCTGTCAGCGAAATTATGAGTTCCCATATTCTCCGGATTGATCCGGACCAGGATGTCGAAACGTGCATGGAGCTGATGAGCGACAAGCGTGTCCGGCACCTTCCGGTGGTTGAAAACGGCCGTGTTGTGGGGATTATATCTATCGGCGATATTGTCAAGGCGATTATTGAGCACAAGGAAGAAACTATTGCCCACTTGGAAAACTATATCAAAGGCAAGCGGTGATGGTTTTTTAAGAAAAGGAGCAACCCCAACATGCGCTGGAATTTAACGCCTGCAACTGCCCAAAAAAGCCGGGCGGATTTTATTGAGGAGGCGGTCGGCCGCAACATTATTTTTGCCAAATTGCAGGAATTGGTCGCCTGGGGCCGCAAAAACTCCATCTGGCCCTTTGGGTTCGGTCTTTCCTGCTGTTTTGTGGAGCTGGCCACCAGCATTACAAGCCGATACGATATTGCGCGGTTCGGGGCCGAAGTTATGCGGGGCACTCCCCGGGAAGCGGATCTGATGATTATCGCCGGTACGCCGTTTATCAAGATGGCGCCCATCATCCAGCGGCTTTATGAGCAGATGATGGAGCCGCGGTGGGTTATTTCCATGGGCTCCTGCGCCAATTCCGGCGGCATGTATGACATTTACAGCGTGATCCAGGGCGTGGACAAGTTTCTGCCAGTGGATGTCTATGTTCCAGGATGTCCGCCACATCCGGCGGCGTTCATGCAGGGACTGATGCTGCTCCAGGAGAAGATTGGCAGCGAAAAACGTCCTTTAAGCTGGGTCGTCGGCCCCCAAGGCGTACAACATGCGCCTCTGTGTTCTCAGCGGGACAAAAAGCGATCGGAGCGGCAAAAGGCCACGGTGCTTCGTTCGCCGGGCAGTGTATAAGTTTTTTATATGGTGAAAATATATTTTGATGCAACCTCAACCAAACATCATTGATGAACTCCGGAACCGGTTTGGCAGCGGTATATTGATGGTTCAGCCGACGGTGGACGGGATTCCGACCATTTGGTGTTCCGGGGAAAATACTCGGGAAATACTGAGTTATCTGAAAGATCAGGTAGCGCGGCCCTATCAAATGCTCTATGATCTTACCGCCATTGACGAACGTCGGCGGGCGCATCGGGGAGATCGGCCCCAAGGCGATTTTACCGTCGTGTATCACCTGATGTCTTTTGAGCGGAACGCGGATATCCGCATCAAAGTTCCGCTCACTGGCGATGCGCCGTCCCTGGATTCCATAACGGATATCTGGCCGGCAGCTAACTGGTATGAACGTGAAGCATGGGACATGTTTTCCATTATTTTTTCAGGGCATCCGTGTCTCCGGCGCATATTGCTGCCGTCCACATGGGAAGGCCACCCCCTGCGAAAAGAATACCCGGCCCGGGCTACTGAAAAGGGGCCTTTTCAGTTTCCGCTGGATAAACAGCTTCGCGAGGAAGAAGCGCTTCGTTTCCAGCCGGAGGAATGGGGATTAAGCAGCCGGAAAGACGGCACGGACCTGATGTTTCTGAATATCGGCCCCCAGCACCCTGGAACCCATGGCATTTTCCGTATCGCGCTTCAGCTTGACGGTGAAGAAATTATCGACGCAGTGCCGGAGATCGGGTTTCATCACCGGGGAGCGGAGAAAATGGGGGAACGCCAGACCTGGCACACCTATATCCCTTATACAGATCGTATCGATTACCTGGGCGGCGTCATGAACAACCTGGCCTATGTCCTGTCCGTGGAAAAACTTGCCGGTATCACCGTGCCGGACCGGGTCAACGTGATTCGAATCATGCTGGCGGAGCTTTTCCGCGTCGCCGGCCACCTGGTTTGGTTCGGAACCTTTGCCACGGACATCGGCGCCATGTCGCCGGTTTTTTTCACGTTTAACGACCGCGAACATCTTTTTGACATTATCACGGCCATTACGGGCGGCCGCATGCACCCCAGCTGGTTCCGCATCGGCGGTGTTGCCGCCGATCTCCCGGATGGATGGGACGGCCTGATCCGCAAATTTCTTGCCTATCTGCCGCCCAGATTGAAAGAATATGACACTCTGGTCATGAAAAATGCGATCTTCAAGGCCCGCACCCAGGGGATCGGCCGCTATACCCTTGACGATGCGCTGGAATGGGGCGTGACGGGCCCGGGGCTTCGGGCGTGCGGCCTGGAATGGGATTTGAGAAAGAAGCGGCCATACAGCGGCTATGACCAGTTCGAATTTGATATCCCCACGGGTGTCAACGGCGACTGTTATGAGCGGGCCGTGGTCCGTCTGGCGGAAATCCGTCAGAGCCTTCGCATCATCAAACAATGTGTCGACAACATGCCGGAAGGCTCTTACAAGGCAAACCATCCGCTGACAACGCCACCCCAAAAAGAAAAGACAATGCATGATATCGAGACCCTCATCACCCATTTTTTAGGGGTGAGCTGGGGTCCGGTGATTCCGGCTGGAGAGGCCTGCATCGCCATTGAAGCGGGAAAAGGGATCAATAGTTATTATTTGATCAGCGACGGTGACATTCACGCCTACCGGGTGAGGATCCGGACACCGTCCTTTCCGCATTTGCAGATGCTCCCCGCCATCACCCGCGGGCTGATGGTGCCCGATCTGCTGGCGATTCTTGGCAGCATCGATTATGTGCTGGCGGACGTGGACCGGTGAACCATAGACTTCCAGATATTAAATTACACTGCGTTATCGGTCGGAGATATGCGATTGTGTATTATCTCCTCCCTCGGGCCTTGCGAAATTTAATATCTGAAAATCTATAAACAGGGAAAACCATGCTGACGTTTGAGGAAAAAAAGGAAATCGAAGCATTGCTGCCCAATTACCCGACCCGGCAGGCGGCAGGTATCGACGCGCTGGTTATTTTGCAGCGCCATCGGGGATGGATTTCGGATGAAACATTAGGCCAAGCTGCCGAATTCCTTAGAATGACCCCCGCGGAACTGGATTCCGTGGCGACGTTTTACAACCTGATTTTTCGAAAGCCCGTGGGGCGGCACGTGATTTTGGTTTGCGACAGCGTTAGCTGCTGGGTCATGGGGGGTGATACGATTCTGGATTATCTGAAAAGCCATCTCGGTATCGGTTTTGGAGAAACGACCCCTGACGGCCGGTTTACGCTGTTGCCTCATGTTTGTCTGGGGGCGTGTGACAAGGCCCCTGTTATGATGATTGATGACGACCTCCATGTGGAGCTGGACCCGGAAACGAGCCCGGACCGAATCGATCAACTCCTCTCATTGTATCCGTGAAGGAGATGGATTGTTGGAACGGCCTTTAACCCATAACATAGTGCCCGGTAAACCGCCTTTAAGTCTGGCGGAATACGAAAAAAGCGGGGGATACCAGGCTGCGCGTAAGGCACTGACGTCCATGAGTCCGAAAGAAATCACCGAAATGGTCAAAGCGTCGAATCTCCGGGGGCGGGGTGGCGCCGGGTTCCCTACCGCCCAGAAATGGAGTTTCGTTCCTATGGGGGCCGACGCTCCCCAACCCAAGTACTTGGTGGTCAATGCCGATGAAATGGAACCGGGCGCTTTTAAAGACCGGCTTTTGCTGGAAGGCGACCCCCATCAGCTCATCGAAGGGGTGATGATCAGCGCCTTTGCCATTGAGTCGGAAATCGCTTATATTTTTCTCCGCAAGACGTATACTCTGGCAGCCCGGCGCATTTTAACGGCCATTGCCGAGGCATACGAAAAAGGGTATCTCGGCAAAAACATCTTCGGCTCAGGCGTTAATCTTTCACTTCATTTACACGAGAGCGCCGGAAGATATATCTGCGGAGAGGAAACCGCCTTATTAAACGCTTTGGAGGGAAAGCGGGCGGTTCCGCGAAACAAGCCGCCCTTTCCGCCGGTGGTTGGTCTGTGGGGAAAACCCACGGTGACCAATAACGTGGAAACCATTTGCAACATCCCGCATATTATTGCCAACGGGGCGGCCTGGTTCCGGGCGTTAAGCCGGGTACCCGACGGCGGGACGAAAATATACGGCGTGAGCGGCAAAGTCCAGCGTCCGGGGGCTTGGGAATTGCCCCTGGGAACGACCATCCGGGAGATTATTGAGGAACACGCGGGCGGCATGAAAGAAGGTCTTCAGCTTCGCGCGGTGCTGCCCGGCGGCGCATCCACCGATTTGCTGACCGCCGACCATCTGGATGTTAAAATGGATTTCAATTCCATGCAGGCGGCCGACAGCCGGCTGGGCACCGGAACCATGGTGGCGATCGACGACCGGACCTGCATCGTGGGCCTTGTACTTAATATAATGCGTTTCTTTGCCCAGGAATCCTGCGGATGGTGTACGCCCTGCCGGGAAGGCCTGCCCTGGGCAGCCAAACTATTGGCCGCCATTGAAGAAGGACATGGATTGCCCGAAGATATTGAGCGCCTCGAGCTGCTAACCCGGCTGCTCTCTCCGGGACACACGTTTTGCGCATTGGCGCCCGGGGCCATGGAGCCGTTGCAAAGCGCGCTCAAGTACTTTGAGGATGATTTCCACCGTCATATTAAAGAAAGGCGGTGTCCGTGGAAATAAAAGACAGGGAAGAAAAAGGCATGGAAGCCGAGAACATGGTAACGATATTCATCGAAGACTTCCCGTACCGGACGAGAAAAGGGCAAAATCTCCTCCATGCCTGCCTGTCACTGGGGTTTGATGTGCCGTATTTCTGCTGGCATCCGGCATTCGGATCCGTGGGCGCCTGCCGTCAGTGCGCCGTCAAGCGGTTTAAGGACGGAAAAGACGTTCGCGGTGAAATCGTCATGTCCTGCATGACGCCGGTCACCGAGGGATTGCGCATTTCCATTGCCGATCCCGAGGTGCTGGAATTCAGGGCCGCCATCATTGAATTCCTCATGGTGAACCATCCACACGACTGTCCGGTCTGCGACGAAGGCGGGGAATGTCACCTTCAGGATATGGCAGTGATGACCGGGCATAATTACCGCGAGTACCGGTTCCGGAAGCGAACCCACCATAACCAGGACTTGGGCCCGCTCATCAATCATGAAATGAACCGCTGCATTCAATGTTACCGATGCATCCGGTTCTATCGGAATTTTGCCGGCGGCCGGGATTTAAATGTGTTTTCCTGCCATGACCATGTGTATTTTGGCCGTCACCCGGAAGGCCCTCTGGAAAATGGATTTTCGGGCAACCTGGTGGAGATATGCCCCACTGGCGTCTTTACCGATAAAACCCAGAAGGCGCATAATACCCGAAAATGGGATTTGCAAACCTCGCCATCGATTTGTGTGCACTGCGGCGTTGGGTGCAACACCATTCCGGGCGAACGATACGGCAAGCTTCGGCGGGTACGCAACCGTTATCACCATGACATAAACGGCTATTTTCTGTGCGATCGGGGCCGGTTCGGATATGAATTCGTCAATAGCAAACGACGCATCCGTAAAAATCTGGGGCGAACCGGTCGGGAAAAGCCGTTCACGGAGATCGCCGAAACAGACCTGATTCAGAAAGCCGCATCGGCTGTCGCTAATCGAAATCGGATAATC